>NZ_JBXWRT010000003.1:0-285569 GCF_059613045.1 Ruegeria sp. BHSC037 | reverse complement strand
TTGATGCGCAAAAAGCTGCGCGAGGAAATGCAGGTTGAATTCGTGATCGAGAACGGCAAGGTGCATATTCTGGACGGCGTGCGCGTACCGCGCAGCGCCCGCGCCGCGATGCGCATCGCCGTTCGGTTGGCTGAAGACGGAATCATCCCGCCGCAAGAGGCGGTGATGCGGATCGATCCGCATTCTCTTAACGAGTTGCTGCACCGGCAGGTCCATCCCGAGGCCAAGCGTGACGTGCTCACTACCGGCATCGGGGCCAGCCCGGGGGCGGCCAGTGGGCGGATCGTGTTCACCTCGGCCGAAGCGCAGGCCAGCGCCGCGCGTGGCGAGCCCTGCATCCTTGTGCGCCGCGAAACCTCGCCCGAGGATGTGCGGGGCATGCATGCGGCCGTGGCCGTTTTGACCGAAAAGGGCGGGATGACCAGCCACGCCGCCGTGATTGGCCGCGGTCTGGGGCTGCCCTGTATCGTCGGCGCGTCCGAGATGAGGTTCCAGACCAAGAAGAAACATCTGGTGGCGCCGGACGGTCGCGTGTTCAAGACCGGCGACACTCTGACTATCGACGGCACGTCCGGGCAGGTACTGGCGGGTGAGCCGGCAATGCTCGAGGCGGCGCTGGACGACTGTTTCCAGACCCTGATGGGCTGGGCCGATGCTGAACGCGACATCGCCATTCGCGCCAATGCCGACACGCCCGCCGATGCGCAGGTCGCGCGCCGGTTCCAGGCCGAGGGGATCGGCCTGTGCCGGACCGAGCACATGTTCTTCGACCCCGGTCGCCTGATCGTGATGCGCGAGATGATTTTCGCCGAGACCCCTGCCGGTCGCGCGGCGGTGCTTGCGCGGCTGTTGCCTATGCAACGCGCGGATTTCGTACAGCTTTTCGAAATCATGGAAGGGCAGCCCGTCTGCATCCGCCTGTTCGATCCACCGCTGCACGAATTCCTACCCACGACCCGCAGCGGCCAGCGTGAACTGGCCGAGGCGCTGGACCTGCCGGTTTCGGATGTTGAGCGCCGGGTCGAGGCGATGAGCGAATACAACCCCATGCTGGGCCTGCGCGGCGTCCGCCTTGGCGTGACGGTGCCCGAAATCTATGACATGCAGGCCCGCGCGATTTTCGAGGCGACGCTCGAGGCCAGCAAGAACGGCGCCCCGGTGGTTCCCGAGGTGATGATCCCGCTGGTGTCGGCCAAGCGCGAGGTCGAGCTGGTCAAGGCCCGCATCGACTCGGTGGCCGCAGCCGTCGCGGCCGAGCGGGGGCAGGATTTTGAGTACCGCCTGGGCGTGATGGTCGAAACGCCGCGCGCCTGCCTGCGCGCGGAAGAGATCGCGCCCCATGTGTCGTTCCTGAGCTTTGGCACCAACGACCTGACACAAATGACCTATGGTTTGTCGCGGGACGATGCCGGACGGTTCATGTCGGCCTATGTCCGGCAGGGCGTATTTTCAGAGGATCCGTTTCATGTTCTGGATGCCGACGGGGTGGGGGAGCTGCTGAAGCTGGGCTCGGAACGCGGGCGTGCGGCCCGGCCGGATGTTACGCTTTCGGTTTGCGGTGAACATGGCGGTAACCCCGAATCAATCGCCCTGTGCCGGGACCTTGGGTTCGACTATGTGTCCTGTTCTCCGTTCCGGGTTCCGGTCGCTCGGCTGGCTTCCGCTCAATTGGCGATTGCGTCAAAACTTGGGGGTTGACCTGCCCTCCGAGCCCTAAGAATAGTGGGCGTGGGGTGGACCTGTGGCCAATTTTTTTGGCCCGACGGGCAAGATTTCTCTTGCCGAATCCTCAAAACTGGACGTTTCGCCCCGTCTGGGGTAAACCCCCCTCGCGCCCGCCGGGGGAGGGTATGGCGCGCGAAGTGCCTGTGCGAGGTTATCTGATGATACGTTACATACTGGCTGTTGCCATTGCGGCGGCAACCGTGCTGCCGAGTGCGTCCGTCGCCGAAAGAGAGACCACCGATTCCGCCAAGCGTGAACTGGTGTCCCGCAACGAGCTGCCGGGGCAAGGCTTCCGTGATTACCTGAAGCTTTTCCAACCACGCAAAGAGGTCAAGCCGGTTGAGGTTACCTACTCGAAAGGATGGCTCGATCAATTGCCCAAGGCGGCCGGCGGAGAGGACTGGAAATGCTTGGCCGAAGCGCTGTATTTCGAAGCGCGCGGTGAAAGCGTCCGCGGCCAGTTCGCGGTTGCCGAGGTGATTTTGAACCGGGTTGAAAGCAGCCGCTTCCCCAATTCGGTTTGCGGAGTGATCCGTCAGGGTACCGGCAAAAAGTATCAGTGCCAATTTACCTATACCTGCGACGGCCGCAAAGAGGTGATCCGTGAAAAGAAGGCCTATGAGCGTGTTGCCAAGGTGGCGCGTCTGGCCATGGATGGGGTTGGTAAACCGCTCACTTCGGGCGCAACGCATTATCACACCAAGGCTGTTCGCCCGTCTTGGGCGCGGGTCTACAAAGAGACCGCGAGGATCGGCGTGCACATCTTTTATCGCCACAACTACCGGACAGCGAGCAACTAGCGCGAATTGACGCACCCGCGCTGTACGCTTGATGGCGCGGGGGTGAAGGCAGGCTATGTTGCGGGAAAGGAGACCCGTGATGAAACCAAGCCGCCGAGACCTATTGAAATCTGCTGCAGCCTTTGCGGCTTATCCGACGTTTGCCCAAGCTGCTCCGCCGACCCTGCAAGCGCGCGAGGGAACGCAGTTGATCGCGCCCGAGGGTTACCCACAGACTGGTGTTTGGGGCTATGGCGGTCGGGTACCAGGCCTGCCGATACAGGTGAAACAGGGTGCGCGGGTCCAGCGCCGTCTGGTGAATGATCTGCCGCAGGCCACCTCGGTGCATTGGCACGGTATCCGCATTGCCAACGACATGGACGGTGTGCCCGGGCTGACGCAGGATGCGGTGCCGGCGGGCGGCGTTTTCGACTATGAATTCGTCGCGCCGGACGCGGGCACCTTTTGGTACCACGCCCACAATAAATCGGTCGAGCAGGTGGCGCGCGGGCTCTATGGCCCCTTGATCGTCGAAGAGCCCCAGGCGCCGGATGTCGATCAGGATCTGACCCTGATGCTGGACGACTGGCGGCTCGACCCCGAAACCGCGCAGATCACCGGTGATTTCGAAAATGGGCACGACCTCAGCCATGCCGGACGCCTTGGCAACCTTGTGACGGTCAATGGACGTTTCGACCCCTCCTATACCGTCAAGCGCCACGAACGCCTAAGGTTGCGCCTGATCAACGCCGCGAACGCCCGCATTTTCGATCTGGGCCTTGATGGTTTGGCGGGGTGGATCGTCGCGCTGGACGGCATGCCGGTGTCGGACCCGATCGCGATCGAAGACACATTCCCGCTGGCCCCCGCGCAGAGGGCGGATCTGATCGTCGACGTCGTGGCCGAAGATGGCAGCCCGGCCGGCCTGTTCAGCCGAGAACGCGACGGCGCCTTTGGCGTCGTGCGCCTGGACGTTTCGGGGCAGGCCGCGTCGGTGCCCCGCAAAAGTGTTCAGCCGCTGCCGCCAAACTCTTTGCCCGAGATCAGGGGGCTGGATGGCGTTCCGCGTCACCGCATGACACTGCAGGGCGGGGCCATGCGCTGGTTGGATAGTGCCCGGCTGGGCGATACGGAATTGTCTGGCCGCGAACTGGCGCAGTTGGGCCGGTTCTGGGCGTTGAACGGTTATGCCGAACGCCCCGACGACCCGTTTCTGGATGCGCCCCTTGGCAGACTTCACCGGATCGCCTTCGTCAACGAAACAGCTTTTCCGCACGCCATGCACTTGCATGGTCACCACTTTCGGCTGATCTTGCCGGACGGAACCCTTGGCCCGTGGCGCGACACGGTTCTTGTCGAACGTGGCGAAACCCGCGAGATCGCGCTGGTCACCGACAACCCGGGCAACTGGTTGCTGCATTGTCACATGCTGGGCCATGCCGCGTCTGGTATGATGAGCTGGTACCGCGTCACCTGACGCCGCTTTCGGCGGCTGGAATGGCGTTTGTTTGAGTGCTATAGCCGCACCCAACGAATAATTTGGGCAAACCTGTCCAAGCTGCCCGAAAAGGCCTGTGCCATGAGCTCTGAAATCCGCCTTGCCTTTGCGCATCCGTCCGAACGGTCCGAGGCGACCGCGCCACGCGGACCGCTGGATCGCATTTCCCTGCGCGATCACATCGTCGAGGTTGAGATCGGCGCCTTTCAGGCCGAGCGGGGCACCACCCAGCGTATCTGCTTCAACATCGTGGTCGAGGTGCGCCCGCTGACCGAGCAGATCGACGATGACGTCGACCGCATCCTGTCCTACGACCGGGTGACCGAGGCCATCGCCTACGAATTGGCGGCTGAGCGTCTGAACCTTCTGGAAACGCTGGCCGAACGGATCGCCGAGCGGATTCTGCTTGAACCTCAGGCGGTAAGAGCTTTTGTTCGAATCGAAAAATTGGATCGGGGCCCCGGCGCTTTGGGGGTCGAGATCGTGCGTGGCAAGGATGCCGTCCACCACGATGTCATCGAGGAAGAGCGTCCCCATCCCAGGCTGGTCTTTCTGTCGAACGCAGCGATTGAGTCCGACAATTTGTCGGGCTGGATCGACCAGTTGGAGAGCCGGCAGCGGCCGCTGATCCTGTGCGTCGGCGCGTCCGATCTGCCAGTGCCGCAGACCGGCCACGCCATGACCCAGCGCCGGATCGACCTGCTGGCGATCGAGCAGAACGCCTGGGTGCTGGCAGCGCGCGACCCGCGCTGTGTCGTCGTGTCGACCCGGACCGAGCTGAACTGGGCCATGAAGAACGGCCAGATCTGTGTCTGGGCACCGTCCAAGATCGTGCTGGATGCGGTCGATGGGCCTTCGGCGGCACCGTCCGATGCGGTGGCCTTGGCGGCCTGGTTCGCCGCCACTTTCGAAGCCAGCGAAATGCTGGTCATCGGTGGGCAACTGCCCGAGGCGCCCAAGACACCGCTGCGGGCGGTCCCGGTGGAGCAGGCGCAACTGTGACCAGTTACTATCGCCCACTGGTGCAACACGGGCCTGTGCGCCCGGACGGGGCCTCGCCGCTGGCGGGGCAGGGCTTGTGGTTCACCCATGCCGAATGCCTGCGGCGTGACGCGGCACCCCGGATCGTTGCAGCCGCCGACATCCCTAAAACGTGGCTCGACCGATTGACGCAATCGCGCGCCGCGATTGCCGGGCTGGATATGACGCAGCCGCAGATCATGGGCATCCTGAACGCCACGCCCGACAGCTTTTCCGACGGTGGCAAGCACAACACGCCTGATGCCGCGCGGGCGGCGGCCCGGGATATGGTCGCGCACGGAGCAACCATTCTGGACATCGGCGGTGAATCCACCCGCCCCGGTGCGGATTTCGTGCCCGAGGACGAAGAGATCGCCCGTACCCAGCCCTTGATCCGCGCGATCCGGGCTGAGACACCGGCGCTGATTTCGATCGACACGCGCAAATCCGCCGTGGCCAGGGCTGCGGTCGAGGCCGGTGCGGGGCTGATCAACGACGTTTCGGGCTTTACCTTCGATCCTGCACTTGGCGCTTTCTGCGCCGAGATCGATGCGTCGGTCTGCGTAATGCACATGCAGGGCGACCCGGCCACGATGCAGGACAACCCGACCTATGACGACGTTCTGCTGGACGTATACGATTTCCTGTCCGGGCAGGTGGCCTGGCTGGAAGGCCTCGGGCTGGATCGGGGCCGGATCATCGTTGATCCGGGTATCGGGTTTGGAAAGACCGAGGAACACAACCTGACCTTGCTGCGCAATCTCAGCCTGTTTCACGGGTTGGGCTGCCCGATCCTGCTGGGCGTGTCACGCAAAGGCTTCATCGGCCGGATTGGCAAGGAACCGCGCAAGGATGCCCGCGCACCGGGATCAATCGCCGTGGCGTTGGCTGGATTGTCGCAAGGTGTACAGATCATCAGGGTACATGACGTGGCCGAGACCGCTCAGGCCTTGCGCCTATGGGCCGCTGTCCGGTAATCGGGTCGCAGTCAGGACCAACCGGAGAAAGCAGGAATGCGCAAGCTGTTCGGAACCGACGGGGTGCGGGGCACCGCCAACACCTATCCGATGACGGCCGAGATGGCGTTGCGGATCGGCGCGGCCGCGGGGCGCTACTTCCGCCGGGATGGCTCGGGCGTTCACCGGGTGGTGATCGGCAAGGACACGCGCCTGTCGGGCTATATGCTGGAAAGTGCGCTGACGGCGGGTCTGACATCGACCGGCATGAACGTGCTGCTGTTGGGGCCGGTGCCGACACCGGCGGTCGGGCTGATGACCCGGTCGATGCGGGCTGATCTGGGTGTGATGATTTCGGCCAGCCACAACCCGGCCGAGGACAACGGGATCAAGTTCTTCGGCCCCGATGGGTTCAAACTGTCCGACCAAGCCGAACTTGAGATCGAACAGCTTATCGAAGCGGGTGTCAAACCCGCGCGGGCGCAAAATATCGGGCGCGCCCGGCGTGTCGATGACGCGCGGTTCCGCTATGGCGAGCGGGTCAAGTCATCTCTGCCGCGCGATCTGCGGCTGGACGGTCTGAAGGTGGTGATTGACTGTGCCAACGGGGCCGCACACCGCACCGCGCCCGAGGTGCTGTGGGAATTGGGGGCCGAGGTGATCCCGGTGGGAACGGCGCCCAACGGCACGAACATCAATCTGGGCTGCGGCTCGACCCAGCCGCGCGTGGCGGCCGAGGCCGTCGTGGCGCATGGGGCGGATGTGGGCATCTGCCTCGACGGTGATGCCGACCGGGTGGTGATCGTGGATGAGACCGGACAGGTCGCGGATGGTGATCAGCTCATGGCCCTTCTGGCCACCGCCTGGGCCACTTCCGAACGGTTGAAAGGCGGCGCTCTTGTTGCGACCGTCATGTCGAACCTGGGTCTGGAGCGGTTCCTGGGCGCGCGCGGGCTGCGGCTGGAACGGACGGCGGTCGGTGACCGCTATGTTGTCGAGCGTATGCGGGAAGGCGGGTTCAACCTTGGCGGCGAGCAATCCGGCCACATCGTCATGAGCGACTATGCCACCACCGGTGATGGCCTGATGGCGGGGCTGCATTTCCTGGCCGAGATGGTCATTTCCGGACGCAAAGCCTCGGATCTGGCGCAGCAGTTCGAGACCGTGCCGCAACTTTTGAAAAATGTACGATATGGAGAGGGGCAAGCCCCGCTGGAAGCGGACACGGTCAAGGCCGCGATCGCCGAAGCCGAGGCGCGGCTGAACGGGCAAGGGCGGCTGCTGATCCGCAAGTCGGGTACCGAGCCCTTGATCCGTGTGATGGCGGAATGCGAGGATGACGCCCTTTTGGCGCAGGTGGTCGATGGGATCGTGGCCGAGGTCGAAGCTGCAGCGCGTCAGTAGCCCAAGAGCATTTTGCGCAGGCTGAACCATTGGCTGATCGCCATTCCGGTCAGGATCAGCGCCAACGCGATGTAGAACCGCAACGGCAGCGCCTCGGACAGGATCCACGCGCCGAAGATCATTGACCAGACCGGTACCTGATAGTTCACCAGCGTCATGAAGACCGACCCGGCGCTGCGAATGATCGACACCCGCATCAGGGTGGCAAAGGCCGTGGGCACAAGCCCCAGTACGATCAGCGCAAGAGTTGGGCGCAAGCCCTGCGGGGCGGGCACGCCCTCGGTCGCCATCATGACCGGCAGCAGGATCACTGCGCCCACCGCCAATGTCAGCGCGGCCAGAACCACCGGGTCAATCGGCGGGCAGCGCCGGGTCAGGATCGACGCCACGGAATAGCAGAATGCCGCCCCGATGCAGGCCAGCTGTGCCAGCGGTTCGGCCCCGCTGCCCAGTTGCGCCAGCCCTGGGCCGATGAGCGTCAGCGCTCCGGTGAATCCCAGCGAAACCCCCACGAACCGGCGTGCGTTCAGGGGTTCATCCGAAAAGAAATGCGCCAGCGGCAGCACCATCAGCGGAATTGCCGCCATGGACAGCCCGGCAAAAGCCGAAGGCACATATTGCTGCCCCCAGCTGAGCAGCACGAAAGGCAGCGCGGTTGACAGGATGCCGATCAGGATTACCGACCACGCCAGACTTGGTGTCAGGCTGGGGATGCGCCGCCCGGCCAGCCCCATCAAAGCCAGAAGCATCACCGCCCCCAGAGTCGTCCGCGCCGTGGCCACCGTGATCGGGCCATAGCCTTCCAACGCCATCGCGACAACCATGAAGGTGCCGCCCCAGATCAGGCCCAGGGCAATGACGCCGCTCCAGTCGCGTATGTCGGGTTGATGCACCATCGCTGGCCGTTCATCCGTTGTGCATGAAAAGGGCGGCCACTGTGGCCGCCCTTTGGTTTCAACCGTTCCGGCTCAGTTCTTTTCCTGATCGACCAGCTTGCCGGCCGAAATCCAGGGCATCATGCCCCGCAGCTTTTTGCCGACTTCTTCGATCTGGTGTTCGTCATTGGCCCGGCGCGAGGCCTTCAGGAAGGGTTGGCCCACCTGGTTTTCCAGCATGAAGTCACGCACGAACTTGCCCTGCTGGATGTCCGACAGAACCTCTTTCATCGCCTTCTTGGTCTGCTCATAGGGCAGGATGCGCGGCCCGGTGACGTATTGACCGTATTCCGCGGTGTTCGAGATCGAGTAGTCCATGTTGGCGATACCGCCTTCATAGATCAGGTCCACGATCAGCTTCACCTCGTGCAGACACTCGAAATATGCCATCTCGGGCGCATAGCCGGCCTCGACCAGAGTTTCAAAGCCGCAGCGGATCAGCTCGACTAGACCGCCGCACAGAACAGCCTGCTCGCCGAACAGGTCGGTCTCACACTCTTCGCGGAAGTTGGTCTCGATGATGCCCGAACGGCCGCCGCCGATGGCCGAGCAGTAGGACAGGCCGATTTCCAGCGCCTTACCGGTCGCGTCGGTGTGAACGGCCACCAGGCAGGGCACGCCGCCGCCTTTGACATATTCGCCGCGCACCGTGTGGCCGGGGCCTTTGGGCGCCATCATGATGACGTCCACGCCCTCTTTCGGCTCGATCAGGCCGAAATGCACGTTCAGGCCGTGAGCAAAGGCGATGGCCGCGCCGGGCTTGATGTTGTCATGCACGTATTTCTTGTAGGTCTCGGCCTGAAGCTCGTCGGGCATGGTGAACATGATGACGTCGCACCAGGCCGCGGCTTCGGCGATCCCCATCACCTGCAGGCCTTCGGCTTCGGCTTTCTTGGCCGAGGGCGAGCCTTCGCGCAGGGCGACGACCAGGTTCTTGGCGCCCGAGTCGCGCAGGTTCAGCGCGTGGGCGTGGCCTTGGGAACCATAGCCCAGGATGGCCACTTTCTTGTCCTTGATCAGGTTGATGTCGCAATCGCGATCGTAATAGACGCGCATTTTGCCGGTCCTTTCTGTTTCGATTGATGCGGTTCTATCTGTGACGATTGCTATTGGCGAGAGCGTTGGGATTGGATATTGACGAAGGATGTAAACAATAATTCTTGGAAAGAAGAAAAAACGAAAAATTCATGCTTGACGATATCGACCGCCGCATCCTGCGCCATTTTCAGGCCGAGCCAAGCCTGAGCACCGCCGAACTGGCCGAGCGGTGCCGGATCAGCAATGGCGTGTGTTGGCGCCGGATCGAGAAGATGCAGGCCGCCGGGATCATTCAGGGGCAGGAGGCCGTGATTGACTGGTCCGCCATGGGCTATGCGGTCGAGGTGTCGCTGCGGGTGACGCTGGACAAGACCCAGCCGCGCGCCTTCGACGAGTTCACCGCGGCGGCCCGAAAGGTACCCGAGGTGATCGAGATCCAGACCTTTCTGGGGCGGGTAGATGTCCGCCTGTCCGTCATCGCGCGGGACATGGCGCATTATCAGCAGGTCTATCGCGACCGTATCCTGACCTTGCCGCATATCGCCGACATCGAGGCCCTGATGCACATCGCGCGGGTCAAACGGGACGAGGTGCTGCCGGTATGATCGAACTGGACGATCTTGACCGCAAGCTGCTGCGCGCCTTGGCGCAGGACGCCACGCAGAGCGCGGGTGCGCTGGGGCGGCGTTTCGGGCTGTCACAGCCCGCGACATGGCGCCGGATCCGGCGGCTGGAGCAGGCGGGCATCATCAAGGGGCGCAGGCTGCGTCTGAACGCCGAGGCGCTGGGGTTCGGCGTCACCGTATTTCTGGGCGTCAAGCTGGCGCGCAAAGGGCAGGTCAGCCTCGAGGATTTCGAACGCGCCGTCAGCGCCATCCCCGAGGTGCAGACTGTGGAACACGTTCTGGGCCTGTATGATTATCGGCTGAGAGTGGTGGCGCGTGACCTGGCGGATTTCGAGCGTGTTCTGCGCCGCCGCATCATGACACTGCCCGGGGCCGGAGATGTCGAAGCCAACGTGCTTCTGAGCGAAGAACGCCGACCGGGGCCCATCGGCTAGGTTTCAGTACTGGGTGCGGATGCAGTATCCGGGGTGGAAGGTCATGCGCGCAAAGGACAGTGGCACTCCGTCCTTCCAGGTGGTTCGCTCCAGTTGCATCATCGCCGCTGCGGTCGTTGTACCCATATAATCGGCAAGGCCGCTGTCGGCGGAAATTGCCCTGAAGGCGATTTCGGCAACCGAAAACGGCGCGGCGTCCAGCAACCATTCATGCGGCGATGTCCGCTCTAGGTCGGCCGCTTCAATTTCGGGGACGGCGGCGATGTTGACCCACCGTTCTTCGTGCTGAAAAGGACGGTTGTCTGCATAATGCATGCAGACCACGTGCAGCACCCGCGCATTTGCCTGCAGGCTGAGTTGCGAGCTGAGCCAACCGGGGCTGGGCACCACATTCCGTTCCACAAGTGAATAGCGATAGGCGGCATTCTGGTCTTCAACGACTTGCTTGACCACAGACAGCTCGAGCTTGGCCTGCTTGCTGGGCAATTTCTTGACCCGAGTGCCACTTTTGCGTTTGCGTTCGACAAAGCCCTGTTCGGCAAGTTCGCGCAGCGCCCGGTTCACGGTTGCCCGCGCGCAGTTGAATTCCTCGGCCAGCTGTGTCTCGGTCGGCAGCAATGCGCCTTGTGGCCAGACACGGGTTTCAATCCGCCTTTTGACTTCGTCACGAACAAACTGAAAACTGATACGCTTGTGAGCATTCACTGTCTGGAAATTCCTGTTCAGGTTCCGGCTGAGCGTATCTGTTCAGAAACACGCCAGAGTGTAAAGATCACCTGATACTGGTTGGCGTCATTTTTGCCGTTCCGGCCGATACTGTTGCATTCGAGAATATCAAAATGACATTTTCCTTGGGTCAATTGTTGATAATGGCCAGCCCATTCCCATAGTTTGTGTCTTATTTCTAAAAAATCAAAACTTGAAAGGAGCCTCCATGCCCGCATTGTTGGAAACCGTCGATCCACAGGGGCTTGAGGAGTTTTCGGTTGTGTTCACCGACCGCTCGCTCAATCACATGTCGCAGGCTTTTCAGCAGGTGATGCGCGACATCTCAGGGATGCTGCGGAGCGTCTATGGCGCGGATGGCGTGGCCATTGTGCCGGGTGGCGGAACCTACGCGATGGAGGCTGTGGCCCGCCAATTCGCCCGTGGCGCCAATGTGCTGGTGGTACGCAACGGCTGGTTCTCGTATCGCTGGAGCCAGATTATCGAAACCGGGGGCCTGACGGCGTCAGCCACCGTGTTGAAGGCCCGTCAAACGGGGAATTCCACCCCGTCGCCCTTTGCGCCCGCGCCGATCGACGAGGTGGTCGAAACCATTCGCAGCCAGCGACCCGGCGTGGTGTTCGCGCCGCATGTGGAAACCTCGGCCGGGGTCATTCTGCCGGACGACTATGTCAGCGCGATGGCTGCCGCAGCGCACGAGGTCGGTGCGCTGATGGTGCTCGACTGCATCGCCTCGGGCTGTGCCTGGATCGACATGAAGGCCACCGGCGTGGACGTTCTGATCTCGGCGCCGCAAAAGGGTTGGAGCGCCTCGCCCTGTGCTGGTCTGGTCATGCTGTCTGAACGCGCCGAGGCGCGGCTGGCCGAGACCACCTCGGACAGTTTCGCGCTGGACCTGAAGAAATGGCGCCAGATCATGCAGGCCTATGAGGGCGGCGGCCATGCCTATCACGCCACCATGCCCACCGATGCGCTGCGGGCGTTCCGGGACACGATGCTGGAGACCCGTGACTATGGGTTCGACAAGCTGCGCGACGCGCAATGGCTGCTGGGGAATGCGGTGCGGGCGATGCTGCGCGACAAGGGGGTCGTTTCGGTCGCTGCCGAAGGCTTTGGGGCACCGGGGGTGGTGGTCAGTTATACCGACGACCCCGAGGTGCAGAACGGCAGGAAGTTCGCCGCGCTGGGCATGCAGATCGCGGCCGGGGTACCTTTGCAATGTGACGAGCCCGAAGGGTTCAGCACCTTCCGTCTGGGCCTGTTCGGGCTGGACAAGCTCTATGATGTCGATGGCACGGTGGCCCGGCTGAAGCGGGTGCTGGATCAGGTGCTTTAGGCCCGAACGGGCCTCAGCGCACGCCGAGGCCCATCTGCATCAGCGTCTTGCGCACCACCGGCATCGAATAAAGCGCGTTGAGCCCTGCGGCGCGCGCATCGCGCAACGGCCGTGCCTCGACCATCGAGGCGCGGTTCAGCAGGTCGATCCCCTTGACGCGCAGCTCGATCTCGGAATGACGGGCCTTGTGATAGGCGTCGAGCATTTGGGCATCTCCCAGACTCTCGGGCCGGGCCTTGGCCAAGTCCAGCAGGCTGCGCAGATCCCCCAGTGACATGTTCAGCCCCTGCGCGCCGATCGGGGGCACCACATGGGCGGCCTCGGCCATCAGCGCCACGCGCTGGGCCGACAGGCGCTCGGCCGATTGGCTGATGATCGGCCAAATCGTCCGGCGTGAGGCCAGTTTCAGCGGCCCAAAAAGGCCGCAGGACCGCTCGGTCATCGCGGCTTCGAACTCGGCCTCGGGCAGGTTTAGCAGTTCGACCGCGCATGGGCCGCGCTCCATCCACACGATCGCCGACGAGGGCTGGCCCTGCCAGTCAGGCAGGGGGACCAGGGTGAACGGCCCGCCGGACCGGTGGATCTCGGTCGAGACGTTTTCATGGGCGATCGGATGGGTCACCGCAAAGGCCAATGCCTTTTGCCCGTATCGCGTGGTGTGGACCTTGATCCCCGCAGCCTCTCGCATCGGCGAGTTGCGGCCGTCGGCGGCGATCACCAGCTTGGTGCGGATGCGCGTGCCGTCGGACAGACCCACACGCGCCTCGGCGGTGCGGGTGAGCAGGCTGACGGTGCCGGTGCCGGGGCGGAAATCGACATTCGGCAGTTCGTGCAGCCGGGCCACCATCTCGCGCCGTAGCAGCCAGTTGGGCAGGTTCCAGCCAAAGGGTTGATCCGAGATATCGGCGGCGTTGAAATCGCGCACCACGCGCGGCTCGGGGATGTCGCCGCCCGCGTCCACGATGCGCATGATCTGCAACGGCGCGGCGTAAGGTTCCAGCCGGTCCCACAATCCGCAGTGCTGCAGCAGGCCGTGCGCCGGCTGCAGAAACGCGGTGGTGCGTAGGTCGGACCCGTCGGCGTCTCGGTCGGTGACGGGTGGGGTCGGGTCCACGCAGATCACGTCGAACCCTGCGGCGCCGAATACGGCCGCCGCGGTCAGCCCGGCGATGCCGCCGCCGGAAATCAGGATGTCACAACTGTCGGTCATCGCGTCACTCTCCGTTGCCTGCGGACCCTAGTGCGGTTCTGGGGCCTGCGCCAAGTGACATCCTGTCCCGTGGTCTAGCCGCGTGAAATCAGGACCAGAATCAGGAACATCACCGGCACCATCGCCAAGGCCGGCAGATACAGGCCCGGCAGGCCGAACAACAGGGCGGAACAGCCCCACATGCTGACCAGCGCCGCAACGGTATAGCCCAGATCCTCGGGCTTTCCATTGGCCGTATCGCGGGCCAGCCAGCCAAACAGGGGAATTGCAAAAAGCAGGCGCTGCCAAAAGGGCAGGCGGCCGGGCATCTCGATTGCGGTCATCGGGGTCTCCAGTTCTGTTCGTCGCTGAGCCTGATGTAGGAACGACTTTGCATCTGCAGAATGCGCGGATCGTCGCAGTTTCGGGCTGCGCGCAGGCGCATTTCGTCGCAATCTCGGGTGGTTCAGATCAGGCGCGCGAGAAAGGCGGTCAGGTCATCGGTGTGGTGGTGGATGTGATCCGCGTCATGAGGATCGGGCGCAACATGCACCGTACGCATGCCCATGTCGTGCGGGACCTTCAGGTTGCGCGGCTCGTCCTCGAACATGGCGGCGCGGTCGGGTTGGATGCCGTCGCGGGCAAAGACCGTTTCAAACGCGGCCTTGTCGGGTTTGGGGCGATACCCCGCATGTTCGACCCCATAGATCGCGTCGAACAGCCCATCCAACCCGCGTGAGGCCAGAACCCGCTCGGCGTAGGGCGCGCTGCCGTTGGTGTAGACGATGCGCCGCCCGGGCAGGGCCCGGATATGCGCGGCCAGCGCAGGGTCGGGCTCCATGTGGCTCAGGTCGACCTGATGAACCGCGTGCAGATAGGGCTCGGGGTCCAGATCATGTTCGGCCATCAGCCCGGCCAGCGTGGTGCCGTGTTCACGCCAATAATGTTGACGCAGTCGGTCGGCCTCGGCCCGGTCGACGCGCAGGGCTTCGACCACGTATTCCGTCATCAGCACCTCGATCTGATCGAACAGGCGCATGTGCGGCGGATACAGGGTATTGTCCAGATCGAACACCCACTGAGTGACATGCGAAAACGCAGGCTTGACCATGGGGTTGGGTTTAGGCCGTGGCCACCGGGTTTTCAATGGCGCACTTGATTGCAGACCCATGGCCCGGATAGACAGGTCCGAACGAGGAGAGACCTGACCCAATGAACCAGTCCCGACAGCCCCAGACCGATGCCTACAGCCTGATCCTCGAAGCGATCGACGTAGGGGTGTACAAACCCGGTGACCGGCTGGTGGAAAGTGAACTGGCCGAGCGGTTCGGCGTGTCGCGCACCCCGATCCGCGAGGCGCTACAGCGGCTTGAGACGCAGTCGCTGCTTGAACGTGACGGGCGGTCGCTGATCGTGGCCTCGCTGGACCACAACCAGATGGCCGAGCTGTATGTCGTCCGGCGTGAATTGGAGGGGCTGGCGGCCCGGCTGGCCGCGCGGCATGCGACCGAGGAAGAAATCAAGGTATTGCAGGACATGGTCGCGGCCGACGACGCACTTGTGGGTGACCCGGTCGCCCTGTCGCGCGCCAATCGACGGTTCCACGAACAGATCCACCTGGCGTCGCACAACCGCTATCTCGTGCAGCAGCTGGATCTTGTGCATCGCACGATGGCGCTTATGGCCACCACGTCGCTGGCAGCGCAAGGTCGGGGCGAGATCGCCCAGAACGAGCACAAGGCGATCGTTGACGCCATCGCAGCCCGCGACGAGGAGGCCGCGGACCGAGCGCTGAAAGAGCATATCTCGGTCGCGTTCATGACCCGTCTGAAACAGGACGCAATCCGGCGCGAAAAGTAGGCTTGGGCAGGTTTTCTTCGGCTGCCTGGCCATGCTGGGTCTTGTCCCAGAAGAACGGGTTGGCCGCCAGTTCCCACAATGCCTTGTAGGCGGCTACCACGCCCAACGGATAATACAGCGCCATGGTGGGCACCCATGGGATCAGGAACCGACGGCCGCCCGAGACCACGCCCAGTGTGCCCACGATGATGTTTGCGGCTTCGGCGGTCAGGAACAGATAGACGCAACCGCGCAGTATTTCCGGCGCTATGACGCCCTGGAAAGGATGCGGCCACCCGACCGAGGCCAGCCAGAAGGCCCAGAGCACCGGGGCAAGCAGAAATTGCCCGACCGTGCCCAAAAAGAAGGCCTGAACCCCGAAAAACCGCCACGCCCCAAGGTCGCGCAGCAGCCGCGTCGGAGACCGCATATGCACCAGGTAGGTGACCATGAAGCCTTTGAGCCAGCGTGACCGCTGCTTGATCCAAGGCCAGGCGCGGAAATTCGCTTCTTCATAGGTCGTGGTGTCCACGATCTGGGTGCGATAGCCAGCGCGGGTCAGGCGCAGGCCCAGATCCGCGTCCTCGGTGACGTTGTGTGCGTCCCAGCCGCCAAGCTCGATCAGCTTGTCGCGGCGGAAGAAGAACGTCGTTCCTCCCAGCGGCACGACCAGCCCCAGCCGGGCGATTCCCGGCAGGATCACTCGGAACCAGCCGCTGTATTCGATGGTGAAGCAACGGGCGCGCCAGTTGGTTCGCGGGTTGTAGAAATCCAGTGCCCCCTGCAGGCAGACCACGTCTTCGGGCGCCTTTGCGAAATGGCGAGCGACGGTCTCGAGCTGGTCCGGCACGGGGGCGTCTTCGGCATCCCAAACGCCCACGATCTCGCCCCGGCAGAAATCCAGCGCATAGTTCATGGCGCGGGGCTTGGTGGTCAAATCGCCCAGGGCCGGTACCTCGATCGTGCGCATCCAGCTTGGCAGATCGGCTTTTTCCAGCGCCGCGCGCGTGACGCCATCCTTCTCCTCCAGCACGAGGACGACATCCAGCAGCGCCTTGGGGTATGTCAGACGTTGCAGACGCTGGACCAGAGCGCCAGCGATTTCCCGTTCCTTGTACAATGGAACCATGATCGAAACGCTGGGAAGCCGGGCAGGCGATTCCATCAATTCGGTCTGGCGTGTTCTTCGCGGAGCGAAATAGGCCGCCACGCCAGCCAGACGCAGGACCAGAAACAATGTCAACGTGCCGACCGCGGCCCAGAACAGCAGCGAAAGACCAAGCTGCGGGATGGCGGCAAGCCCGGCGACGGCCATCAGAAACGCAACAGCCGGCTTGAACCGCGAACCGAGATTCCACCCACGGCAACTCTGGCTCAGTGGGGCGCGGGTTTCTGCAGCCTGGGCCAGCTGCGTCTTGTACCGGTCCGCGATCGCATTGTCGATCTGGTCCGCTTGGGCCAAGACCGGCAGGACCGTCTGCGCGCAGTCGCGCAGGCGATCGGCCACCACGTCGAACCGATCAGGGCGGGCGGTGGCCACCATAAGGATCGGCCCGACCCGCATCCACGGAATGACGTTGTGTTCGATCCAGAATTGCACCGGGCGCAGGGCGCACAGTTCGGCAGGCGGAGGGGAGGTCTCGAGATCGGCGAATTGCAACCGGCGTTGATGCCGCAAAGCGCACAGAACATCTTTGCGCGTGGCCCAGTTTTCGCTGACGAGAATCTCGCCCAACGGTGCCTTCTGTCGCTTTTGCGATTGCAGCGCCGCGTCCAGTTGTTGGGGCGTAATCGTTCCCGCATCGACCAAACAGGCGCCAACGGGCTTCCAAATCTCCGATCCGGCCACTGCTGTCGCGGGACCTTGATCCGAAAAACTCAACTCAACCATATTGATACCCTGCCCGAAGTCACTCGGGCAGAGTTGCTCAATCAAGGTTAATCCCAGGTTAACGGCTGCGCATATCGCAGCCAACGTGGTTTAAGCGTGGGCTTTTCTGTCCGCCATGGCCTGCGCGAACCGTTCGAACAGGTAGAAACTGTCCTGCGGACCGGGGGACGCCTCGGGATGGTACTGAACCGAATAGACGGGACGGTCGGTCATGCGGATGCCGCAGTTCGAACCGTCAAACAGGGAGCGGTGGGTTTCGATCACGCCTTCGGGCAGCGATTGCGCGTCCACGGCGAACCCGTGGTTCATCGACGTGATCTCGACCTTGCCGGTTTCCAGATCCTTGACCGGGTGGTTCGCGCCATGGTGGCCGTGGTTCATTTTGACCGTTCGGCCGCCCAGCGCCAGCGCCAACATCTGGTGGCCAAGGCAGATCCCGAAGACCGGAAGGTCGGTGGTGTCGAGAATTTCGCGGATCATCGGCACAGCGTATTCCCCGGTGGCGGCCGGATCGCCCGGACCGTTGGACAGGAACACGCCGTCGGGGTCATGGGCCAGAACTTCTGCCGCGGTGGCGGTTGCGGGCAGCACGGTCACGTCGCACCCGGCCGAGGCCAGACAGCGCAGGATGTTCCGTTTGGCGCCGTAATCCAGGGCGACGACCTTGTGCAGGGGTGCCTGTTGCCGCTGATAGCCGTCGGGCCAGGCCCAGCGCATCTCGTCCCAGCGGTAGCTTTGGGTGCAGGTCACCTCCTTGGCCAGATCCATCCCTTCCAGCCCGGCAAAACCACGCGCCGCAGCGATCAGCGACTCGATGTCAAAATTGCCGTCGGGGTCGTGGGCCAGGGCCACATGCGGGGCGCCCTGCTGACGGATCGCGCGGGTCAGCCGGCGGGTATCGACCCCACCGATGGCGATCCGGCCGCGCCGGGCCAGCCAGTCGGTCAGCCGCTCGGACGAGCGCCAGTTCGACGGCTCGGTCGGGTCCCATTTCACGACCATGCCTGCCGCGACCGGATCGGCGGTTTCGTCATCCTCGGGATTGACGCCGACATTGCCGATATGCGGGAAGGTGAACGTGACGATCTGACCGGCATAGGACGGGTCGGTCATGATCTCCTGATAGCCGGTCATCGCGGTGTTGAAACACAGCTCGGCCACGGTCTGGCCCGTGGCGCCGAAACCGGTGCCGAAGAAGAGCGTTCCGTCGGCCAGTGCCAGACATGCGGTGGGCTTGGACGTGGCGTTGTGGGCCATGGCGCGACTCTCCTTTTGGGTAAATCGGCGCATAACTAAGGGGGTTGGTGCCTCGGGTCAACCCTGTTCAATTTTCGGGCTTTTGTTGTTTTTCAACGGCTTAACAAAAGTCCAAGGGTGTTGTGTCATGAAAACTGTTTGGATATGTTCGGGGTTCCGTTGCCATGGGGATGAATTGAGCAGATGGATATGCGAACGCGGATCACCACCGCCCTGAAGCAAGCAATGAAAGACAAGGACACCGAGCGCCTGTCGACCCTGCGGCTGATCAATGCCGCCATCAAGGATCGCGACATTGCCAAGCGCGCCGAGGGCAACGAAGAGGCCAACGGCTGCGGCGATGCGGATGTGCTTGAGATCCTTGGGAAAATGAGCAAGCAACGCAAGGAGAGCGCCCGCGCCTACGAGGAGGGCGGCCGCCTCGACCTGGCTGAACGCGAACTGCGCGAGGTCGAGGTGATCGAGGAATTCCTGCCCAAGCAACTGGATGACGACGAAGTCGCCGCCGCGATCGAGGCGGCGATCAGCGCGACCGGAGCCGGTTCGATCCGCGACATGGGCAAGGTGATGGGCGCTCTGAAATCGCGCTATGCCGGCCGGATGGATTTCGGCAAGGTCGGGCCGTTGGTCAAAGACCACCTGTGCAGCGTTTCGAACGGCGGCTAAGGCTGTCTCAGCCGACCGCCGGATCGCGCAAGCGTTTCACCAGGTCGTCGTAGAGGGAAACGCGCTCTTCCTCGGACAGGAAGGCACCGATTTCGACGACGCGGCCTTCGCCCGACAGAGTGACATAATTTGGCACCGGCCCGCCGGTCGGGTGGATCTCGGGGCGGGCCCAGTATCGGTTGCACTGCCATTCCTGCCGAGGGGCTCGCGGGGCATGGCGCACCAGATGGGCCTGGGTGCCGGACAGGGTCAGAACCTCGTGGACGCTGCGGGCGCGGTAATTGGCCTCGAACGCCAGCCAAAGCCCGGCCACGGTCAGCAACAGAAACGGCAGAAGCCCCCACAGAAGGACCGATCCCAGAACCGCCAGCAGGGGGATCAGGCCAAACAGAAAGACCGCCAGAACGACGGCCATCGCACCGCGCGGCGGCAACGAGTTGTGCGGCCACAGGCGCAGGCGCTGCTCGACATCTGATGTGTCTTCCCAGTGATACGGCATCACGACAAAAAATAGCGGTCGTGCCCGTGTTGTCGATGGGCAATTTCACACGACATGCCCGACCCGCGCCCACGAGAGCGCGTCTTCCAGCCGGTCATCGCCCCAGAACACTTCGCCACCCACGACAAAGCTTGGGGCGCCGAAAATGCCCAGGCGGATGGCGGTGTCGGTTTCGGCCTGCAGCGCGGCCTCGGCCTGCGGGGTGCGGGCGCGGGCCAGTACCGGCAACGGGTCCTGCTGACAGCGGAAAAGCGCCTCGGAGATGGCCTGCTCGCTGCCGGCCTCGACCCCCTCTTCGAACCAGATCCGGTACAGCGCCTGGGTAAAGCCCTTGCCCCAGCCTTCGGACATGCCCAGCAGCGCGACCTGATTGGCCAGCTCCAGATCCGAGATTGGATAGGGCGCGGGCAGGCGCGCATGGATGTGGTACTTGGACGCCCTGCGCTGGATATCGCGCCACATATAGGCCGATTTCACGGGTTTGCCCGCAAAGGGAATGTTTCGCTGTTCGGACATCACGGCCCGCACGTTGAACGGGCGCCATTTGACCGTCGCGCCGTTTTCCTCGCACCACGCGTCCAAGCGCATGATGGTCAGGAAGCTGTAGGTGCTGCCGATCGAGTACCAAAAATCAATATCGGCCATGGCATCCCCCGAGGTTGCCGCAGTTGTCGGGCAGGGACCAGATTACCCGATTTTTACCAATCTGGCGATGGCGGCCGTGGGGGCAAAGAAAAACCCCGCCGAAATGGCGGGGTTTTGTTATTTTGAAACCGGGGTTAGTGCGCGTGGCTCTTGTCCCAGTCTTCCTGCTTGGGCAGCTGCTCGAACGTATGCTCGGGCGGCGGCGAGGGCAGGGTCCATTCCAGCGTGTCCGCGTATTCGTTCCACGGGTTCGGGCGCGTTTCCTTGGCACCACGGAACAGGGCGTAGAACACGATGCCGAAGAACAGCAGGAACGAAGCGAACGAGATGAACGCACCGATCGACGAGACGAAGTTCCACTGGGCGAATGCCTCTGGGTAGTCGATGTAACGGCGCGGCATGCCCTGACGGCCCAGGAAGTGCTGCGGGAAGAAGGTCAGGTTTGCACCGATGAAGAACATCCAGAAGTGCACCTTGCCCCAGAACTCCGAGTACTGACGGCCCGTCATCTTCGAGAAGTAGAAGTACACGCCTGCAAAGATGGCAAAGACTGCGCCCAAGCTCATCACGTAGTGGAAGTGCGCGACGACATAGTAGGTGTCGTGATAGGCGCGGTCGATACCGGCCTGCGACAGAACCACACCGGTCACACCGCCGACGGTGAACAGGAACAGGAAGCCGAAGGCGAACAGCATCGGCGTCTTGAACTCGATCGAGCCGCCCCACATGGTGGCGATCCACGAGAACACCTTCACGCCCGTCGGAACCGCGATGACCATCGTGGCCAGCATGAAGTAGGCCTGCTGACGCAGCGACATGCCGACGGTGTACATGTGGTGTGCCCACACGACGAAGCCCAGCACGCCGATTGCGATGATCGCCCAGACCATCGGCAGATAGCCAAAGATCGGCTTGCGCGAGAAGGTGGCGATCACGTGGCTGATGATGCCGAAGCCGGGCAGGATCACGATGTACACTTCGGGGTGACCGAAGAACCACAGGATGTGCTGATACAGAACGGGGTCACCGCCACCGGCCGGGTCAAAGAAGGTGAAGCCGAAGTTGCGGTCCATCAGCAGCATGGTGATCGCGCCCGCCAGAACCGGCAGCGACAGCAGAATCAGCCACGAGGTGACGAAGATCGACCAGCTGAACAGCGGCACCTTGAACAGGGTCATGCCCGGGGCACGCATGTTCAGGAAAGTGGTGATCATGTTGATCGCGCCGAGGATCGAGGAGGCGCCCGATACGTGCACGGCAAAGATCGCCAGGTCCATGGACATGCCGCCTTCGGTCGTCGACAACGGCGGGTACAGAACCCAGCCCACGCCCGAGCCGGCTTGGTCGTTGCCTCCGGGGGCCAGCAGCGAAGCGATGCCCAGCGAGGTGCCGGCGACATACAGCCAGAAGGACAGGTTGTTCATCCGCGGGAAGGCCATGTCCGGCGCACCGATCTGCAACGGCATGAAATAGTTGCCGAAACCGCCGAACAGCGCGGGGATGACCACGAAGAACATCATCAGAACACCGTGATAGGTGATCATCACGTTCCAAAGGTGTCCGTTCGGGGTGCAGGGATCGGCCATGAAGCCTTCCAGGCACATGTACTGAACGCCCGGATGCATCAGTTCTAGCCGCATGTAGATGGTCATCGCGACCGAGATGAACCCGGCAAAGGCCGAGAAGATCAGGTAAAGGATCCCGATATCCTTGTGGTTGGTCGACATGAACCACCGGGTAAAGAACCCGCGCTGGTCTTCATGATCGTGACCATGAATGGCTGCGTCTGCCATTTAGGTGCCTCCTGTTGCAAATAGACCGCGCAGCCGGACCTCTCCGGCGCGCGGGATTCCTGCTGGTTTTAGAATGCAAGGGGGCGGCCTTCAATGGCCGAGTTTGATCTGGATCAAGAATAATTGTCGCGGGGCAAGAGGCCACCCACACGAATTTGGCCCTGACCAGGCGGTAGCTGGGGATGATCGGGTGAATTGCAAGGGCTGGGGCTGCCCGAGGGCGGAATCGCGCCTTGACCCGCCGCGGGCTTGGCCGCAGAACAACACCCAGCCCCATTGCCGGAGACCTGTCATGTCCACTTATGATCCCGAAAACATCTTTGCCAAGATCCTGCGGGGCGAGATCCCCTCGACCCGTGTGTACGAAGATGGTGAAACGCTGGCCTTCATGGACATCATGCCGCGCGCCGACGGGCATCTGCTGGTGATCCCCAAGACCCCCTGCCGCAACATCCTTGACGCCACCCCCGCGCAATTGGCCGCAGTCATGGCCACCGTGCAGAAACTGGCGCGCGCCGTCATGAAAGCCTTTGACGCCGACGGAGTAACCGTCCAGCAATTCAACGAGACCGCAGGCGGGCAAGAGGTGTTTCACCTGCATTTCCATGTTCTTCCGCGCCGTGAAGGCCTGCCCATGCGGCCGCCGGGCAAGATGGGCGATTTGGACGAAATCGCCGCGCATGCCGAGCGGATCCGGGCGGCGCTGGACTGATCCGGCGCTCAGTGCGGCCCTGAACAGTCGTCATGGGCGCCAAAGGCGTGCAGAACCGCGCAGACATGATCGTGCTGCCCGTCACAGGCAGTGGCGATCCGGGCCAGTTCGGACTCGAGCCTTTGCAACTTGCCGATGCGTTCCCGCAGATCATGCAACTGCCGCCGTGCGATCTCGTGCGCCCGGTTCAGGTCGTCGCCCTGCGCGCCCTCGAGCGACAGCAGTGCCTCGACATCGGCCAGCGGCAGTCCAAGGTCGCGCGTGTGGCGGATGAAGCGCAGGCGGTCCAGTGCCGCCTCGTCATAGCGCCGCTGATTGCCCGCTGTGCGTTCCGGTTGCGGCAGCAGGCCCTTGTCTTCGTAGAACCGGATGGTGGGCACCTTGACGCCCGTGCGGCGCGACAGTTCTCCGATCGTGTACATTTTCGGCCCCCCCCCCCCTTGAACCTCTTGTCACTAGAGGAATTAGGTGTTGGTCATGACCCAGACAAGGACCGATTTCCATGGCGCAAAAACACGACCACGGGCATCATCACCACCAGATCGACCCAAGCACGGGGGATGCGCGGGTGGCCTGGGCCATCGCCGTCAACCTGGCCCTGACGCTGGCTCAGATCGTCGGCGGCATTCTGTCCGGGTCGCTGGCGTTGATCGCCGACGCGCTGCACAATTTCTCGGACGCGGTCGCACTGATCATTGCGTTCTTCGCCCGCAGGATCGCGCGCCGCCCGTCAGACCCCCGCATGAGTTTCGGCTATGGTCGGGCCGAGGTGGTGGCAGCTCTGGTCAACTATACCACGCTGGTCGTGCTGGCGATCTACCTGATGTACGAAGGCGTGATGCGTATCGTTCAGCCCGAGCCCATCGACGGCTGGATCGTGGTCTGGATCGCGGTGCTGGCCTTTATCGTCGATGCGGTCACCGCGCTTTTGACCTTTTCGATGGCCAAAACCAGCATGAACATCCGGGCGGCCTTCCTGCACAACCTTGCCGATGCCCTGGGGTCGGTGGCGGTGATCCTGGCCGGCAGCGCCGTGATCTTGTTCGGCTGGACCTGGGTCGACCCGGCCGTGACGATCCTGATCGCGTTCTACATCCTGTGGCACGTCAAGGCGGAAATCACCGGGGTGATCCGCGTTCTGATGCTGGGCGCGCCGCCCGGGCTGGACCCCGAGCAGGTCGCCGCCGCCATCGAGGAGGCCGAGGGCGTCGACGGCGTGCACCATGTCCATCTGTGGAGCATGCAGGAGCGCGAGCCGGCCCTGACCGCGCATCTGGTCATCGCGGCCAACGCTTGGCCCGCGGCCGAGCGCATCCGCGCTTCGGTCAGGCAGATCTTGCAGGAGCGATTTGCCATTGGCCACACGACGCTCGAGATGGAACGGACCGGGCGGGGTTGCGAGACCCCGCCGCGGTTCGGGCATGATTGACGGTAGGGCTTGAAACGAGAATTATTGAAGGTTGGGCCTGAAACGAGAATTGCCGTTCCGATTTGGGGTCGGAACGGCAGACTCGTAACCAAACACTTGATCGATTTTCGCGGGCTGGCCGCGATCACCGGTTAACATACCACTCACTCTTGAACGGTCTCTTCATAATACCTCAGACTGAGGCCATTGTGTGAACCGAAAGTGGTGTTTGGGTTAATTAACCCTGATTTTTAGACACATTTGGGAAAAAGCCGTCTGCTTTGCGAAACAGCGGCCACGTGACAAAGGCATTGTTGTTGCCCTGTGTCACTATCCGGCATGCCGGTGCCGAGAATCACCCGGCGGGTGCTGCTTCGAAAACCTCGTCGAAGGTTTTGCGCAAGGCGACATCAACATCGGCCATCGTCACGGGCAGGCCCAGATCCACAAGCGATGTCACGCCATATTCCCGGATGCCGCAGGGTACGATGCCCGAAAAATGCTCCAGGTCCGGTTCGACATTGATCGAGATCCCGTGGAAACTGATCCATTTGCGCAGGCGGATCCCTATGGCGGCGATCTTGTCCTCGGCCGGTTTGCCCGACGCGGTCAGGGGCTTGTCCTTGCGCGGCACCCAAACGCCGACGCGGCCTTCGCGGATTTCTCCGTGGACATTGAACTCACCCAGAGCGGCGATCACCCAAGCCTCCAGCTGCTTGACGAAGCGGCGCACGTCATGGCCACGTCTGCCGACATCCAGCATGACATAGACCACCCGCTGGCCGGGCCCGTGATAGGTGTATTCGCCCCCGCGCTTGCTGGGATAGACCGGAAAACGGTCGGGGTCCGTCAGGTCTTCGGGCTTGGCCGAGGTCCCGGCGGTGTACAGCGGCGGGTGTTCCAGCAGCCAGATGCACTCGTCCGCCTGTCCGGCGGCGATTTCGGCCACGCGCGCCTCCATGAAGTCGACGGCGGCGTCATAGTCGGTCAGCCCGTCTGTGATCTTCCATTCCATGCGTGCCTCTTACCCCGGTTCCCGGCGAAGGGAAAGCGTCAGGCGGCCTCGGACAGGCAGCGTCTCAGCACCTGGGCGTAGGTGTCCGGGCCTTGCGCGCCCGTCAGCAGGTATTTCCCGCCGAAGACCATGGCGGGAACGCCGCTGATGCCGCGGCTTGTCCAGAATTGCTGTTTCTGACGGACGGGTCCCGCATGCGCGCCCGAGGTCAGCGCTGCGCGGGCCGCATCGCCGTCCAGCCCGACGGACCGGGCCGCATCCACCAGAACCTGGGTGTCCGAGACATCCTTCTGATCGGTGAAATATGCGCTGAACAATGCCAGCTTAAGCGGGTGCTGGCGCCCTTGCTCTTCGGCCCAGTCCAACAGCTGATGAGCGGCGAAGGTGTTCACGATGCGACTGTCATCAGTGAAATTGAAGGCAAAGCCCAGATCGGACCCCAGCGCCTTCAGCTGTGCGCGCGCCTGTTGGCTTTGCGCGACGGTAGTGCCGTATTTTTCGATGATATGATCGCGCAGATTCTGGCCCTCGGGTCCCATTGCCGGGTTCAGCTCGAACGGATGCCAGCGCAACCGGGCCTGGACGCCCTCGCGCGTCAGGGCCTGATCGAGTTGCAGAAATCCGACGATGCACCAGGGACACACGACGTCCGACACGATGTCGATCTGTACGGTGGGGCGAGGGTCGAGCGAAGTCATGTCAAGCTCCTGTCGGGCTGGTCGTCGGTTTCCAGATGGCACAGATATGGTCGAAACAGGGGATTTCCAATGCGGTTGTTTTTGCCTCTTCACATCCATTCGCCAAACGTCTATACGCCGCCGTACCAAGTCATTGGCAGTGCGGTCGTGGCGGAATTGGTAGACGCGCAGCGTTGAGGTCGCTGTGGGGTAACTCCCGTGGAAGTTCGAGTCTTCTCGACCGCACCAATCTCGATACACCAATCATCTTTGCCGCGACATTGTTGGGCTGATCGCTTTCAGCTGCCTTAGGCTTGGCGTTTGCGGTCGATACGGCTTACTGCTGAACATCCTCCAGAAGCGGCAGTGTCCTGTCGGCTCGGGTGTGCTACACGATGGCAACGCAGAATCGAAAACCGCCGAATTCGCCAGAAATCTGGGGTGGCCGTGCTGTATACGGGTGACGGAAATTTGGAGCGAACGCTTTGAAAAATAACGCACAAAAAGCGGCGCGTTTAAGCGTGGCGCCCATGATGGACTGGACAGATCGTCATTGCCGGTACCTGCACAGACTGCTGAGTTCCAATGCGCTTCTCTATACCGAGATGGTGACCGCGCCCGCTCTTGTCCGAGGTGGGGCGCTTCACCTGCTGGAGTTCAGCCCTGAAGAACACCCCGTGGCCCTGCAACTGGGCGGGTCCGACCCCGAGGAACTGGCGCAGGCCGCCATGTTGGGGGCCGAGGCGGGGTATGACGAGATCAATTTGAATTGCGGATGCCCGTCCGACCGGGTGCAGTCGGGCACCTTCGGCGCGGTCTTGATGAAGGACCCGGCGCGCGTGGCGGATTGTGTCGCGGCGTTGCGCGCGGCCGTGCGCGTCGAGGTGACGGTGAAATGCCGCATCGGAGTGGACGAGCAAACCCCCGAGGAGGTGCTGCCCGACTTTCTGGAGAGGATTCGAGCCGCCGGATGCCAGCGCGTCACGATCCACGCCCGCAAGGCTTGGCTGCAGGGGCTGAGCCCCAAGGAAAACCGCGATATCCCGCCGCTGGACTATGACCTGGTGCATCGGATGAAGGCCGCGTTTCCCGACATGCACATCTCGATCAACGGGGGGATCGCGTCTCTGGCCGAGGCGCGCGCGCATCTGGAGGCCGGACTGGACGGGGTGATGATCGGGCGGGCCGCCTATCACCAACCCACCGACATTCTGGCCGAGGCCGATCCGCTGATCTTTGGCACCGGGGCTGCCGCCGATCCGGTGGACGTCGTGCATAAGATGCTACCCTATATCGATCGACACCTTGCCGCGGGGGGGCGGTTGCACCAGATCACCCGGCACATGCTGGGTCTGTTCGCGGGCCGACCGGGCGCGCGGGGGTGGCGACGGGCCCTGTCGGAAGGGGCGGTCCGGGACCATGCCGGTCCCGAGGTCGTTTTGGAGGCGCTGGCCCGCGTGGCTCCGGACGCCGTCGCGGCACAGGCAATTTGACAGGGCCGAAGGGCCGCAATCCAAGGGGGACGGATGCCCGAGACTTTTTTGCTGGTCCAGATGCTGGGCCTGTTGCTTGTGATCGGAGCGCTGGCCGGGGTGTTGGCGGGCCTGCTGGGCGTGGGCGGAGGGATCGTTCTGGTGCCCGCGTTCTTCTATACGTTCCAGACATTGGGCTATGGCGGCCCGCAACTGATGCAGATGTGCCTGGCGACCTCACTAGCCACGATCATCGTGACCTCTGTCCGCTCGGTCCTGAGTCACAACAAGAAAGGCGCGGTGGATTGGCAGATCCTGCGCGGCTGGGGGCCGGGGATCGCTGCGGGGGCCATCTTGGGCGTCATGGTCGCGTCCGCCCTACGGAACGAGGCGCTGCAGGCCTTGTTTGGCATTCTCGGCATCTGCATCGGGGCCTATCTGGGCCTCGGAAAATCCGAATGGCGGCTGGGCGATGCCATGCCCGGCGGGCTGCGGCGATTGCTGATTTCCCCGATGGTCGGGTTTCTGTCGGTTTTGATGGGGATCGGCGGGGGCAGTTTCGGCGTGCCGCTGATGAGCCTGTACAACACGCCCATTCACCGGGCCGTCGCAACCGCAGCCGGGTTCGGCGTCATCATCGCGGTGCCGTCGGTCATCGGCTTCCTGTTCCTGCCCATCGCGCCGGACTATCGCCCGCCATTCACAATCGGGGCCGTCAACCTGATCGCTTTTGGCGTGGTCGTTGCCATGACCATGATCACCGCGCCCTGGGGCGTGAAGCTGGCCCATGCGATGGATCCCAAACCGCTTAAACGCGTCTTTGCGGTCTTTCTGACCCTCGTGGCGTTGAACATGCTGCGCAAGGCCTTGGGGTGGTGAGGCCATTCTGGGCGCGCGGGTGGGAGGTTTTCCCGGCCGAGCTCTCCGTCGCCGACTGGGTGGCGCATGCGCTGCCCGCCGCCCGTGCGGCGATGCGGGACCCGGCCCATCTCCACTGGCTTGACTGTGAAGAGACGTGGTTCATCGGCGTCGATGCCCTGCCCAACGACGTGGCGGGGCGGGTTGGCGGCTCGGAGCCGTTGGGCGGCGCGGCGCTTGACTTCCTGCGCGCGCAATACGGTCCGGTCGCGCTGCACCCAGGGCAGGTCTCGGTGGTCTACCCGGGCTATCCACGTCCGCGCCGCGGCGAAAGCGAAGCCGCCGCCCGATACCGGGCCCGGCGCGATGGGGCCCATGTGGACGGGCTCAAACCCAATGGGCCGGATCGGCGCCGCCATATCGACGAGCCGCACGCCTGGATTCTGGGGCTGCCGTTGACAGCGGCCAGCGCCGATGCGGCGCCGCTGGTCGTCTGGGATGGCAGCCACCGGATCATGCAGGCGGCGTTTCGCCGGGTATTGGCCGGCGTCGCGCGCGCGGATTGGGCAATGGTAGACATCACCGAAGCCTATCAGGACGCCCGCCGAGAGGTGTTCGAAACCTGCCTGCGGATCGAGATCCCGGCCCGGCCGGGAGAGGCCATCGCACTGCACAGGCATTGTCTGCACGGGGTGGCCCCCTGGCGTGACGGAGCAACGGCCGGACCCGACGGACGGATGGTCGCCTATTTCCGGCCTGAACTGGCCGGCGGTGTGGCCGAATGGATCGAAACGCCGTAACCTCGGGCCATTCTCTAATTTGGAGGGCATTCGATGATTACGATTCACAAGACGTCTGACGGTGCACTGCTTGAGATCGAATTGACGGGCGAAGTCACCAGTGCCGATTATACCAACTCCTTGGTTCCCGCGATTGAAGCTGCGCTGCAAGAGCACGACCAGGTCCGGATGCTGGTGATCGTCGGCCCCGACTTCGAAGGTTATGACCTTGGCGCCGCGTGGGAGGACACCAAGCTGGGCCTCAGCCATTGGCGCGGGTTCGACCGGATCGCGGTGGTCACCAACAAAGCTTGGGTGAAGACCAGCGCGCGGCTCGCGGCTCCGCTGATGCCATGCCCTGTGCAGGTGTTCGAGATGTCGCATCTGGACGAGGCGCGCTTGTGGCTGCGCGAGTCCCTCGGGGCCATTCACGTCGTCGATCTGGGCACGCCTTGTGTGCAGATCAGCCTGTTGGGCAAGGTGGACCCCAGGGAATACGAAGAGGCCGAGCAGCGCCTGGACACGTTGCTGAGCCAGAAGGAGGGCTTCCGTCTGCTGATCGATCTGCGCGAGTTCGACGGCTGGCAGGGCCTGTCGGCGCTCGCGGCGCATTTCCGTCTGGCGCGCAATCATATCGGCATGCTGGACCGGGCCGCCATCGTGGGCGACAAGGCCTGGCAGCACATGGCGCAGCGCGTCGCGCGGCACATCCTGGGCACACGTACCCAGTATTTCCCGTCCGAAGCGTATGAAGAGGCCAAGACCTGGCTGTCGTCCGGCTGATCCGCTCGGGGCCGCGATTCGCGGCGCGGCTGATGGGCCTTGATTTGCACCGGCTGACCCTAGGTTACCCCAGGCTGTGCCGAAGGTATTGGATTTGTTACGCTACGTCCGTTTCGCGCACTCGTGGACAGGGGCGCGCGTGCAAGCGCCCGGACTTGAAGGATTTTTTGTCCTGTTGGACAAATTTTTGCGTTTCGCGGCGGGGTTTTCCCCCTTATTCAAAGCTACTCGACACGGTAGGAATAGGTCGCTGCTGCAATCTATCCGTGTGTTTCGGTATAGGCCTTGCCCCGCGGGGGTGGCTGGATCGCAACGGCGCCGAGCTGTTCAAGGGGGCTGTCATGCGACTGTTCAAACTGTTTTCCGGCAAGGTCAAAACCAAGCGCCGTTCCTCGGTGGACACGTCTCAGGTCGACGCCGCGGCGGAAGTCCGAGCAAAAACCAACCGTGCCGAGATCACACGACTTTTCCAGCGGGAACTCTTGGCCAAAAAGGCGGGCGACAGAGTGACCAATCGGCAAATGGCCGCCGTGCGCGAGGCAAAATCCTTAAAAAAAGGCTCTGACGGGACGATGGCCTTATGACCGGACCAGCCGGGCTGCGCGCCCGCCGCGCCGTTTGGCCAGGCGGGGCTTACGGCTGGGCAGCTCTTCCATGATGGCGGCGCGTTCGGTGCTGTCCATCTTCGACCAGCGAGAGATCTCGTCCATGGTGCGGTAGCAGCCGGTGCAGATCCTCTCGGTCGGATGCACCACGCAGATCTGCACGCAGGGGCTTTCGACCTCGTTCCGTTTCCAGATCATGTTCGTCATGCGCGGTCTCCGACCCGTTACAGAAAGCGCAGCCTGTCCAGCGCCCCTTGCAGAATATACCCCGCCGCGACGTGATCGATCACCTGTCCGCGACGTTTTCGTGTCGTATCCGCCTCCAACAGTGCCTTTTCCGCCGCAACCGTGCTCAGGCGTTCATCCCAGAATCCGATTGGAATATCGGTTAGCTGCGACAGGTTGCGCGCAAAGGCGCGGGTGGATTGGCACCGCGGTCCCTCGGACCCGTCCATGTTGCGCGGCAGGCCCAGGACGATCCCGCCGATTTCCCGGTCGGTCGCGATTTCCAAAAGGCGCGCAGAGTCGAGCTTGAATTTCTTGCGCCGCACGGTTTCCAGCGGGCTGGCCACGCCGCGCATCCGGTCCGACACGGCGACGCCGATGGTCTTTTCGCCCAGATCCAGCCCCATCAGTGCCTGCATCGGGGGCAGGGCGGCGGCAAACTCCTCGAACCCGTCGTGGATCATTGCGCGATCCCAGCCCGGCGGGCGGCCGAGGCGATCATCTCCAGCGCCTCGGGGTTGTCGGCGAACTTGGCCAGCGCCTCGTCGCGGATCGCGCTGGCGCGTTCGGTTTCGCCCAGAACACCCAGCGCCGAGATCAGCCGCGCCCATTCCTGAGGTGAGCCGCCCTCGGTCGCCAGTCTGTCGGATAGCCCGTCAACCATGCCGCGGATCATCTCCTGCCGTTCTTCGGCCGTCATCTCGGCGGCGGCCTCCATGTCGGCCTGGCTGGGGCCGGGGGCCGCCGGAGCGGTCGAAAGATCGGGGGCGTTGAACACGCCGGCGCGCCAGGCCAGATCGTCGATCTGGGCGCGGATCGCCTGCGCCCAAGGTGACTGAGGCGGCGAACTGCGCAGCGTATCCGCCCACACCCGATAGGCCAGATCGGGTCGGCCGATCTGGGCCAGCATCTGCCCCCAGTAATACCGCGCCGGGCCGTGGTTGGGGGCGCGTTTCAAGGCTTCGCGCAGGGCGTCCTCGGCCTCGGGCGAGACATAGCCGCCGGCCGCAAGGATCAGCATCTCGGCCAGGTTCGAATAGGCATCCGCAGGGGCATCCGCGCCCGACAGCTCGATGACCTTTTTCTGCGCCTCGTACCCGGCCTTGAAGTTGCCGGCATTGGTTTCATGCTGGGCCAGCAGCATGTGCCCCTGCAGGTCGTCGGGGCGGCTTGCCACTGTTTCGCGCAATTGGTCCAGCAGCTTGGCATAGCTTTCTTCCAGCTGGGGCGGCTCGACCGGGGGGGCGGCCCTTTCGGCCTCGGCTTGGCTGGGGCGGTTTTCGCGCAAGTCGTCGGCCATTTCCAGGCGGGCCGACAGCGGTTGATCGGGGTAACCAGCAGCGCCAAGTTGTCGATACAACGCCAGGGCGCCGCCCACCAGCAGCAGGGCCAGAACCACCGGTGCCGCCACGCGCATCACCCGTGACGGGCCGGATACTGTCGCGGCCGCCTGCATCTGCGCGTCCGCGGCCAGAATGCGGCGCGAGATCTCGGTCCGTACCCGCTCGGCATCGGCCTGGTCGATCACGCCGCGGGCCAAGTCACGGTCCACGCTGGCCAGCTGTTCGCGGTAGACGCGCAGGTCATAGGCCGCCGCCGGTTCTTCCCGGCGGCGTTCCCGCAGCATGCCATAGGCCAAAAAGACCGCGATCAGCAGCGCGAACAAGATGAGCAGAACCCAGAACGTCATGGTCCCTCCGACAATGGTTGCCCTGACTTAGACCTGCTTGCGGTCCGACAAAAGGGACAAAAGGCCGCGAATGGCCTACATGTCGCAATAGTGCGATATTGCGGCGCTGCATGGCAGGGGTATTCTGCCGCTGCACGGCATATCTTCGGCCAAACACGAACCGGACGGATTCGCTCATGAAACACTATTCAGCCTTTGCTGTGGCGCGCGAGGCGCTGCGCTATCACACCGGATGGGAGCGCGCCTGGCGTTCGCCCGAACCCAAGAAGCGCTATGACGTCATCATCATCGGCGCGGGCGGGCACGGCCTGGCGACGGCGTATTACCTGGGCCGGAACTACGGCATCCAGAACGTTGCGGTGATCGAAAAGGGCTGGCTGGGCGGCGGCAATACTGGCCGGAACACGACCATCATCCGCTCGAACTATCTGCAGGACCCGTCGGCGGCGATCTATGAAAAGTCGCGCGGCCTGTACGAGGATCTGAGCCAGGAGCTGAACTACAACATCATGTTCAGCCCGCGCGGCGTGATGATGCTGGCGCAGACCCAGCACGAGGTGCGCGGCTACAAGCGCACGGCGCACGCCAACGCGCTGCAGGGCGTCAAGACCGAGTGGATCGGACCTGAACGTGTCAAGGAACTGGTACCGATCATCAACATTGACGGCCCGCGCTATCCGGTTCTGGGCGCGCTGTGGCAGGAACGCGGCGGCACCGCGCGCCACGACGCGGTGGCCTGGGGCTATGCCCGGGCCTGCTCGAACATGGGCATGGACATCATCCAGCAATGCGAGGTCACGGCCATCCGCTCGGCCAACGGCCGCGTCACCGGGGTCGAGACGACCAAGGGCGCCATCGAGTGCGACAAGCTGGGCATCGTGGTGGCGGGCCACTCGGGCCAGCTGGCCGAGATGGCGGGCTTCCGCCTACCGGTCGAGGCACTGGCCCTGCAGGCGCTGGTGTCCGAGCCGATCAAGCCCTGCATGGACGTGGTGGTGATGGCCAACACCGTGCATGGCTACATGTCGCAATCCGACAAGGGCGAGATGGTGATCGGCGGCGGCACCGACGGGTTCAACAACTACACCCAGCGCGGTTCGTTCCATCATATCGAGGAAACCGTCCGCGCCCTGGTCGAGACCTTCCCGATGATCTCGCGCCTCAAGATGCTGCGCCAGTGGGGTGGCATCGTGGACATGACCGGCGACCGTTCGCCCATCCTGTCCAAGACGCCGCTGGGCGGTTGCTTCATCAACTGCGGTTGGGGCACCGGCGGGTTCAAGGCCATCCCGGGCTCAGGCTGGGGCATGGCGCAGCTGATGGCCACCGGGCATTCCCCGCTGGCCGAGGCCTTCTCGCTGGACCGGTTCAAAGAGGGCCGTTTCATCGACGAAAGCGTTGCCGCCGGGGTCGCGCATTGATGGACATCCAATCCCTTCCCACCGCCATACCAGACCGGCCGCGCCGCAGCCGGCTTGCGCTGCTGGACTTTCTGCTGGCGTGTTTCGACGCGCAGTCCGACAGCGTTCAGGTGGTGCAGGTCGGGGCCAATGACGGCAAGCTGGATGATCCCATATTGCCGTACTGGTCGAAACCACATTGGAAAGGTGTCCTGATCGAGCCGCACCCGCTGTATTTTTCGGCCCTTGCGTCGCTGCATGCGGCCAATCCGAACGTTAAGCTGGTCAATGCCGCTGTATCGCAGGTTGCGGGCAGCATCACGCTGTATCACCTCGACGAGGCCTATTCCGGTGCCTATCCGGGCTGGTTGCGCGGCTGCGCGTCGCTGGACCGTGGCCGGATGGTGGCCGCAATCGACCGCGCCAACCGCAAGACGGGGGCGGACGTACCCCATTCGGCCGTGGCCGAGACAACCGTCGTCGCGCGGCGGCTGGACGACATTCTGGCCGAAACGGGTGTTTCCGCCGCCGATATCCTCGTGATCGACGTCGAAGGGCACGAACGCTCTGTCCTCGACAGCTTTGATCCCGCACGCCTGGGGCTGTCGCTGGCCATCGTTGAATGCAACGCCGGCGACCCGGCCGAACAGGATGCGATCGTCTCGGCCCTGAACGCGGCCGGGCTGGTCGCATATCGGCTGGCCAACGACATCGTCGCCCTGCGTCCGGGCCGCGTGACCATCCCGATCGAGGCGATGTTCCACTTCAACAACCTTGTTCCGCTGACCGTCCAAGAAACGGTCGAACTGAATCCATGACCAAAGGTGTTTTGACCCGATGCTGATCCTGACCTGCCCCTATTGCGGCGTCGACGCCGAAGAGACCGAACTGACCGCCGGCGGCGAAGCGCATCTGAAACGCTTCGGTCCCGGCTCGTCGGATGACGAGTTCCACGACTATCTGTTCATGCGCGAAAACCCCAAGGGCGTACATTTCGAACGCTGGCGCCACAGCAACGGCTGCGGCAAGTGGTTCCACGCCGCACGGTGCACCGCCACACTCGAGGTGTTCGGCACCTATTCGGCCCAGGTCACCGAGCCGCCGCAGGAGATCCGCGATGCGATCTCGGCCAAACGCCCGGGCTGGAGTTGGAGAGAGTTCTCCTGATGCCCCGCCCATTCAAGAATATTCCCGCCGGAGGCACCATGCCCTCTATCCGCGAAAGGTCCGAAACATGAGCACCCGTCTCGCCAAGCAAGGCCGGCTGATCGACCGGTCGAAACCGGTCACCTTCACTTTCAACGGTACTGCGATGCAGGGCTATCAGGGCGACACGCTGGCGTCGGCCCTGCTGGCCAACGATCAGATGATGGTCGGCCGGTCGTTCAAATACCACCGTCCGCGCGGTGTCGTGGCCAGCGGTGCCGAGGAGCCCAACGCGCTGGTCGGTCTGGGGCAGGGCAACCGTTTCGAACCGAACCAGCGCGCCACCACGACCGAGCTGTTCAATGGCCTGACCGCGATCTCGCAGAACCACTGGCCCAGCCTGGAATACGACATCGGCGCGGTGAACACGGCGCTGGCGCGGTTCCTGCCGGCAGGGTTCTACTACAAGACGTTCATCCACCCCAAACCGTTCTGGAAACATGTGTACGAGCCGTTCATCCGCCAGTCGGCCGGTCTGGGCAAGGCGCCCGACAAGGACAGCCGCGACTCGGATACCTATGAACACTTTTATGCCTTCACTGACATTTTGGTGATCGGCGGCGGTGTTGCGGGCCTGCAGGCGGCCAAAGCCGCAGCGCAATCGGGCGCCAAGGTCATGCTGATCGAACAGACCGCCCATTGGGGTGGCCGCGCGCCTGTCGATGGGGGCACAGTCGACGACGAGCCTGTGGATAAGTTCGTGGAACAATTGGTTTCCGAACTCGAAACAATGAGCAATGTCACCCTGCGGTCGCGCTGCATGGGGGCCGGGGTCTATGATCACGGTTACGTGCTGGGATACGAGCGTCTGACCGACCACAAACCGGGCACCCAAGGCCCGCGCCATCGTCTGTGGCGCATCCGCGCCAAGCAGGTTGTTACGGCGACCGGCGCGATCGAGCGCCCGCTGTCCTTTGCCGGCAATGACGTGCCGGGGGTGATGCTGGCCTCGGCCATGCGCGACTATGTGGTCAACTGGGGCGTGACCCCGGGTGAGCGCGTGATCGTCGCCACCAACAATGACGACGCCTACCGCACCGCGATCATCCTGAAACAGGCGGGTGTGGATGTGTTACGCGTCGTCGATGCCCGTCCCTCGGCCGGGCCGCTGGCGGACGAGGCGCGCAGCCTCGGCATCCGGGTCGACCCCGGCAAGGCCATCGCCAAAGTCAAGGGTGGCAAGCGGGTCAAGAAGGTCGCGATCTGCAACCAGGAAGGCATCGGCGGTGCTCGGGAAGAGGTCGAATGCGATGCGGTCGCCATGTCGGGCGGCTGGTCTCCGGTGGTGCACCTGTGGTCCCATTGCGGCGGCAAGCTGATCTGGGACGAAGCCAACGCCCATTTCCGCCCCGACCCCGACCGTCCGCCACTGGGCGCGGATGGCGCAGGCTTTGTCATGCCGGCGGGGTCGGCCAACGGGCCGCTGGCGTTAGGCGAGGTCCTGGCCGATGCCCACGCCGCGGGCAAGGCCGCGGCCAAGGCAGCCGGGTTCAAGCCGAAGAACACCAAGGCACCGCAGGGCGAGGCCGAGACCGAAGCACCCATGCAGGCCGTCTGGCTGATGCCTGCCAAGGCCGAGGTGCAGCTGCGCATGAAGTCGTGGCTGGACTTCCAGAACGACGTGAAAGTCTCGGACGTACAACTGGCTGCGCGCGAAGGCTATGAGAGCGTCGAACACACCAAGCGTTATACCACGCTGGGCATGGCGACGGATCAGGGTAAGTTGAGCAATATCAATGGCCTGGCGATCCTTGCTGATGCGTTGGAATCCGAGATTCCCAAGGTCGGTACCACCACTTTCCGCCCGCCCTATACGCCCATCTCGATGGGAGCCATCGCGGGTGAGGCGCGCGGCGAGGTTTTCCAGCCGATCCGCCGCACGCCGATGCATGACTGGCATGACCGGAATGGCGCGGATTGGGAGCCGGTGGGCCAGTGGCGGCGCCCCTACGCCTATGTGCGCCCCGGAGAAACCGTGCATGACGCCGTGAACCGCGAGGTCAAGAACACGCGCGAGAACCTCGGTCTGCTGGATGCCTCGACCTTGGGCAAGCTGATCGTCAAGGGGCCGGACGCGGGCAAGTTCCTGGACATGATGTATACCAACATGATGTCCACGCTGAAGGTCGGCAAATGCCGCTATGGCCTGATGTGCTCGGAAAACGGTTTCCTGATCGACGACGGCGTCGTGGCCCGGATCGACGAGGACACGTGGCTGTGCCACACAACCACCGGCGGGGCTGAGCGCATCCATGCCCACATGGAGGAGTGGCTGCAGACCGAGTGGTGGGACTGGAAGGCCTATGTCGCCAACGTGACCGAGCAATACGCTCAGATCGCCGTGGTGGGCCCCAACGCCCGCAAGGTGCTGGAGAAGCTCGGCGGCATGGATGTCAGCAAAGAGGCGCTGCCCTTCATGGAGTGGCGCGACGGCCAGATCGGCGGCTTCGACTGCCGCGCCTACCGCATCTCGTTCTCGGGCGAGCTGTCCTATGAAATCGCGGTGCCCGCCAGCCAGGGTCAGGCCTTCTGGGATGCCCTGATGGAGGCCGGGAAAGAGTTCGGCGTGATGCCCTATGGCACTGAATGTCTGCACATTCTGCGCGCCGAGAAGGGCTTCATCATGATCGGGGACGAGACCGACGGCACCGTGATCCCGCAGGACCTGGGGCTGCACTGGGCGATCTCGAAAAAGAAAGAGGATTTCCTGGGCAAGCGCGCGCAGGAACGCTCTCACATGACCGACCCGGACCGCTGGAAACTGGTGGGTCTCGAGACTGTGGATGGATCGGTTCTGCCCGACGGTGCCTATGCGGTGGGCGAGGGCGTGAATGCCAACGGTCAGCGCAACGTGATCGGGCGCGTCACCTCGACCTATTACTCGGCCAACCTGGGCCGCGGCATCGCCATGGGGCTGGTCAAGAACGGGCCGAACCGCATGGGAGAGGTGATCGAGTTCCCGGGCACCGACGACAAAATCTACAAGGCAAAGATCGTGGACCCTGTGTTCTACGACAAGGACGGGGAGAAGCAGAATGTCTGAACCCATCAGCGCACTGAACCACGCAAGCTATGACGGCATCGCCCGGATCGAGGAATGCGGCCTGCAGGGGATGATCACCCTGCGCGGCGACCTGACCGACAAGGTCGTGATCAAGGCGGTCAAGGACGCCACCGGCCAGAAGATGCCCGGCCAGCGCGAGGCTTTCGTCGATGGCGAAACCGGCGTCTGCTGGATGTCGCCGGACGAGCTGCTGGTGCTTGTCCCCTACGCCGAGGTCGAGGCCAAACTGGCGGCTATGAACAACGCGTTGAGCGGCGTTCACGCGCTGGCGGTCAATGTCTCGGACGCGCGCGCGGTATTCCGGGTTTCCGGCGCTTCGGCGCGCGAGGTGCTGGCCAAGGTGGCGCCCGTCGATCTGTCGCGGGATGCGTTCCAGCCCGGCCAGATCCGCCGCTCGCGGCTGGCGCAGGTGGCCGGCGCCTTCTGGATGGATGGCGAGGATGACTTCCGCGTGGTCTGCTTCCGCTCGGTGGCGGATTACGTCTTCAAGCTGCTCAAGGTGGCGGCGCAGCCCGGCAGCGAAGTCGGGATCTACTGACCAAGGCGGCGGGGGCTCTGCCCCCGTCGCGTTCTGCGCGACTCCCCCGGAGTATTTTCGAAAAGATGAAGATGCCGGTCAGCCGGTGAACAGGAAGCTGCGGAAGCGGTCCAGCGCGTCCGTGGCTGCGAGGTCGGCGGGGTGGCCGGCTTCGTCAAGGCAGATGTCGTAGAAGGACAAGGCTTCGCCGAGGCGGGCCATGGCCGCGGCGCGATCTGCGGCGGGCAGGGACGGCGCGTGGGTGGACAGGTAGAGCGCAGGGCGGTGTTCGCGCAACCAGTCGATCAACGTGGGCAGCACGGCGAACTCTGCGCCTTCTATATCCATCTTGACCAGCGACACACCGGAAAGGTCAGTGGCAGAGGCAAACTGATCCCATGCGATGGTCAGGGCATCGGTTCCATGCGCGCCGTCATGCAGCAGCGAGCTGGTGGAGTCGCCCGGCTCTCCGCGCATCGAGGCCATGCGGGCCACGCCGAACCGGTCGGACAATGCCACGCCAAAGGCCGAGACGTTTCGGATGTCGTTCAGGTCCAGGTTCCAGGCCAGGTGGCGATAGGCGGTCGGGTCGGGCTCGAAACACCAGACATGGCGCGCCTTGCGGGCACCATAGAGAACGGTCGGGCCGATCCATGCGCCAATGTCCAGATAGTCGCGGTCTGGCGAAAGGTGGCGGTCCAGCACGGCGAATGTCTCGGGCTCCCAGTTGCCGGCCGAGGCCTTGCGCCAGAATTTCGAATGATAGGGATCCAGCCGGAAGGCTTCGCCATTCAGCTGACCCGCGTAATATCCTCGGGCGCGGTAGAACATCTTGCGCGCTTTGGTCAGCATCGCCCTGCCTCCGGGTTCATTGTTTTATCGTGTCGGCCCTTGACCTCAACTGGCTGTCAAAGCATGTAAACGTGGGAATGCAACACATATTTTGACAGGGGGCCAAGATGGCTTTTGAACTTCCAGACCTTCCTTATGCACATGACGCGCTGGCATCCAAGGGCATGTCGGCCGAAACGCTGGAATATCACCACGACCTGCACCACAAAGCCTATGTCGACAACGGCAACAAGCTGATCGCCGGCACCGAGTGGGAAGGCAAGTCGCTGGAGGAGATCATCGTCGGCACCTACCAGGCCGGCGCGGTGGCCCAGAACGGCATCTTCAACAACATCAGCCAGCTGTGGAACCACAACCAGTTCTGGGAAATGATGGGGCCGGGCGAGTCCAAGATGCCGGGCGAGCTGGAAAAGGCTCTGATCGAGAACTTCGGCTCGGTTGACGATTTCAAGTCGCAGTTTGCTGCCGCCGGTGCCGGTCAGTTCGGCTCGGGCTGGGCATGGCTGGTCAAGAATGCCGACGGTTCGCTGGCCGTCACCAAGACCGAGAACGGCGTGAACCCGCTGTGTTTCGGGCAGACCGCGCTGCTGGGCTGCGACGTGTGGGAGCACTCGTATTACATCGACTTCCGCAACAAGCGCCCCGCTTACCTGGACAACTTCCTCAACAACCTGGTGAACTGGGAAAACGTCGCCTCGCGCATGTGACGGCACGGCCCGGAACGTCCGGATCACGGCCCGCCAGCCTGAACGCTGGCGGGCTTTTCGTTGTGTTCCGGTAGTGGCCGGACAAGTTTGGCCCTTTGGCGTTGCAAGTCGCTTTTTGATACATAAGTGGAATATTGCACGGTCCGCGACGGTCGCGGACCCAGGCATTCGGATCGACAGGAGGACGAAATGGTGAAGCTGGTACCTGGAACCTGGGTTGTGATCGCGGATGGCGAAAAAGCCTTGTTCACCGAGAACACCGCCGCAGGCTGGGAGCCGAAGCTGAAGGTCTTGTCGGTCGAGCAGCAGGATCCCGACGCGGTGCAGCCCCGTCCGAACGACCGGCCTGGGCGCCGGGCCGACGGTGGGCCGAACCAGAAGTCGGCCGTTGAAGAAGACACTTGGCGCACCCACGCTCGCGCGTTGTTCGCGCAGGACTTGGCCGATCTGCTGAACCGCGAAGGGCACAAGGGCGCCTTTTCGCATCTGGTGCTGATCGCAAGCCCTCAGGTTCTGGGACTGCTGCGCCGCAGTCTGCATGACGGTGTTCAGACAAAGATCGTGGCCGAGATCGACAAGACCCTGACCAATCATCCGCTGGGGAAGATCGAGAAAGTGCTGGCTGATCACACGCCCTGAGCTTCAGGCCAGCATCTGGCGCAGCGCCGCCATGGCCGAGGGCGCATCGTCGACCCAAGTGATGAACCCCGCCAAGGAACCGTCTGCAAAGCCCTGGTCTATCACTTGATCCAGTAGGCTGTGCAGATTGTCCCAGTACCCTTCGACATTCATCACGAGAATGGGCTTGTCATGCAGGCCCAGTTGGCGCCAGGTCAGGGCCTCGAACAGCTCGTCCAAAGACCCCGGTCCGCCGGGCAGCACCACCACCGCGTCCGCGTTCATGATCATCACCTTCTTGCGTTCGTGCATGGTTTCGGTGACCACGAAACGTGTCAGGTCGGTCTTGCCGACCTCGCGGCGCAGCAGGTGCACCGGAATCACGCCGAATGTGTCGCCTCCGGCGGCCTGCGCGGCGCGGGCAACCTCGCCCATCAGGCCCACGTCGCCCGCACCATAGACCAGCCGCCAGCCTTCGCGGGCCAGAAGTGTGCCAAAGCTCCGGGCCTGTTGGGAATAGGCGGGGCGGGCGCCATTGCGTGACCCGCAGTACACACAGACGGATTTCTGGGGCATGGAAAGGCGACTCCGGGGTTGTGTCAGAGGTTTTGACCCGTGATAGCGGGATTGATAGATTGGCTCAACCGCCCGCAGGAATGCTTTTCAGACAAAGCGGTTGCGCGGCAGAGTGAAAGGGGAAACATGGACGCCAAATCGGGAAGCGGACGGTCAGGATCCTTCATCCTGGGGGTTCTGGCCGGTGTTCTGGCGATCCTGGTTGCTGCCGGGCTTTATCTTTTGGGTGTGTTCTCTGGGTCTTCGCCGTCGGCGCCCGAAGACGCCTCGGTTTCGACGGAGGAACAGTCCCAGCAGGCCGGAGCCGTGCAGCCGAAGCCGCTGACCGAAACGCCGCAGAAACAGGACGAGGACGCAGTCGCCGTCGTACCGTCAGAGGCCGACGAAACGACGCCCGACGATACGCGGGTCGAAGCACCTGTCAAAAGCGCGGAACAGGCGGACGCGACCGAAACCGCATCCGAAAACGAGAACACGCAGGCTGAGTTGCCCCACCCCGTGCTGGACCAGATCTTCGTTGAACCCGATGGCACCGCCCTGCTGTCCGGCTCGGCCCAGCCCGGCAGCCGGGTTCGGATCCTGCTGGACGGGGCGCCGGTGCACAGTTTCACCGTCGATGGCAGCGGACAGTTTGCCGAATTCGTAGCCATTCCCTTCAGCGAGACCGCGCGCGGCCTGGTACTGGAAACCACCGATGGTGACCGAACGGCGCGGTCGGACGACTATCTGATCGCGGCCCTGCCAAAACCGGCAGAGGCGGCCCCGGTCGGCGACGATATCGCCAGCGCCGATGGCTCGACCACCAGCGAAACCGAAGAGCACCCGGTCCCCGCTGCGACGGGTGCGACTCAGACCGAGGACACGACCGCCGAGGATGCCCCGCCTGCGGATCAGGCCCCCGAGGCACCGCCTGCGGTGACGCCCGAAGATGCCGACGAAGAGCGGCAGGTTGCGGTTCTGCGCTCGGGGGAAGAGGGGGTATCGGTGGTGCAATCGCCTTCGGTCCGAAGTCAGGCGCCCGATCAGGTTGCCTTGGATACGATCGGTTATTCCGAACTGGGCGACGTTCAATTGACGGGCCGCGTCGCCGAGGGTGCCGCGGTGCGACTGTACCTGAACAACCGCCTGGTCGCCGATATCACGCCAGAGCAGGACGGCGATTGGCGCGGCCAGATCGAGGGGATCGATCCCGGCCTATATACCCTGCGCGTCGACGAGGTGGACACGGACGGCACGGTGCTTAGCCGCGTGGAAACTCCGTTCAAGCGCGAGCCGGTCGAAGCTCTGCGCGCGGCAGGTGCGCAAGGGCCGGAAGCCGGTGTCGAACCGTCGGCTCCGATCCGGTCCGTCACGGTTCAAAAGGGCGATACCCTGTGGGCGATCTCGCGCGAGCGGTTTGGCGATGGGATACTGTACGTGCGCCTGGTCGAGGCCAACCGCGACCTGATCCGCGACCCGGATCTGATTTACCCGGGGCAGGTCTTCACCATTCCCGAATAAAGGCGTAGGTCTGGTGCCGGCCGGGGCTTCCCGGCCGCAACCGTGTTTAAGTAGCCACATGAGAAGACTTGCGCCGATGCATTCCGATGACCTGCCACAGATGGACGAACGCAAGTCGGGATGGATAACCATCCGCAAGGTCGCTCCCTATCTGTGGCCGGCGGACGAGCCCTGGGTCAAGCGGCGCGTGGTGTTGGCCATGGCCATGCTGGTGCTGGCCAAGCTGATCGCGGTCTATACGCCGATCCTGTACAAGGGCGCGGTCGATGCCTTGGCGGGCGAGGGTGTGCCGCCGCTGGCGCTGGGCGCCGTTGGGCTGACCGTGGCCTATGGTATGGCGCGGATGATGACCGTGGGGTTTCAGCAGTTGCGCGATGCGCTGTTCGCGCCGGTGGGGCAACGCGCTCTGCGGGCTCTGGCGCTGGAAACCTTCCAGCACATCCACCAGCTGTCGATGCGCTACCATGTGACCCGCCGGACGGGCGGCCTCAGCCGGATCATCGAGCGCGGGGTCAAGGGCGTGGAGTTCCTGCTGCGCTTCCTGCTGTTTTCGATCGGCCCGCTGATCCTTGAACTGCTGCTGGTGGCGGTGGTTTTGATGTGGCTGTTCGATGTCTGGTATCTGGTCGTGGTGGCTGTCACCATCGCGCTGTACATCTGGTTCACCTTCACGGTCACCGAATGGCGCGTGAAGCTGCGGCGCGAGATGAATGACCAGGACACCGAGGCCAACCAGCGCGCCATCGACAGCCTACTGAATTTCGAAACCGTCAAGTATTTCAACGCCGAGCGGCGCGAAGCTGAACGATATGACGTGTCGATGAAGGCCTATGCGCAGGCCGCGTTGAAAACGGCATATTCGCTGGCCTTCCTGAATTTCGGACAGTCCTTCCTGATCACCTGTGGGTTGATCGGGGTGATGGTTCTGGCCGCGATCGGCGTTCAGAACGGGCAGTTGACGGTGGGCGATTTCGTGATGGTCAACGCCTACATGATCCAGATCACCGTGCCGCTGAATTTTCTGGGCACCGTCTACCGCGAGATCCGTCAGGCCCTCGTCGACATGGGCCAGATGTTTCAGCTGCTGGAGCAGCCGGCCGAAGTGGTGGACAGGCCAGACGCCAAGCCCCTGCAGATCAGCGAAGGCCGGGTCGAACTGGACCATGTGCATTTTGGCTATGACCCGGACCGCGAGATCCTGCGCGGTGTCTCTCTGGTGGTGCCGGGGGGGCAGACCGTGGCTATCGTGGGCGCGACCGGCTCGGGCAAATCCACCATCGGGCGCCTGCTGTTCCGGTTTTATGACGTGACCCAAGGCGCGTTGCGGATCGACGGGCAGGATGTGCGCGACGTGACGCAGGAAAGCCTGCACGCCGCCATCGGCGTGGTGCCGCAGGACACGGTGCTGTTCAACGACACGATCCGGTACAACATCGCCTATGGCCGCGAGGGGGCCTCGCAGGCCGAGATCGAAGCCGCCGCACAGGCCGCCCAGATCCACGAATTCATCACCTCGCTGCCCGAGGGGTACGATACCAAGGTGGGTGAGCGTGGCCTGAAGCTGTCAGGCGGCGAGAAACAGCGCGTGGGCATTGCGCGTACACTGTTGAAGAACCCGCCGATCTTGCTGTTGGACGAGGCCACGAGCGCGCTGGATACCGACACCGAGCAGGACATCAAGGATGCCCTGGCCCGCGCAGGCGAGGGGCGCACGGTGATCACCATCGCCCACCGCCTGAGCACGATTGCCGAGGCCGACCAGATCGTTGTTCTGGAAAAGGGCGAGATCATCGAGCAGGGCACCCACGACGAACTGTTGCGCCGTGAAGGGCGTTATGCCCAGCTGTGGAACCGCCAGCAATCGGATACGCAGGCAGCCTGAAACCCCTGCGGTTATGGATCAAACGAAAACGGGCCGGCAGAACCGGCCCGTTTCCTGTGTTACTCTGCCGCTTTCAGCGGATGCCCCGGTGTGTCGCCCGGGTTTTGCTCGGCATCTGCATCGGCACCCTCATCCTCGGTCCAGACGATTTCCGTCGCCTGCATCCGGCGGGCCGTGTCTCCGATCGCCATGTCCTGCGCGATCTGGCTGGATCGGCCGGCGGTCACGCGGGCCAACAGCTTGCCCAGCCATATGGCATAGGTGGTCACCCACACCCGCAACGCCAAGAACGAGGGCGTCACGATCAGTGTCAGAACCGTGGCAATACCCAAGCCGAACACCACCGCCGTCGCCAACTGTTTCCACCACAACGCGGTGGGGCTGTCGATCGAATAGCCGCCATTGATGAAGTCCAGCGACAGGCCGAACATCATCGGTGTCAGGCCGGCCATCGTGGTCAACGTGGTCAGCAGAACCGGACGAATCCGCGCCTCGGCCGTGCGCACGATGGCGTCGATCCGGGGCATGTAGCGGCTGTATTCCTGGTAGGTGTCGATCAGAACGATGTTGTTGTTCACCACGATCCCCGCCAGCGCCACGATGCCCGTCCCGGTCATGATGATCGAGAAGGGCTGTTGCATCACCATCATCCCGATCAGCACGCCGGTGGTGGACAGAACCACCGCCAGCAGCACCAGCACCGAGTTGTAGAACGAGTTGAACTGCGCCAACAGGATCACGAACATCAGACCCAGCGCGGCCAGGAAGGCGCTGGATAGGAAGGCCTGGCTTTCGGCCTGGTCTTCCTGGTCTCCGGTCCATTCCCAGGTGATCGTGTTGGCAAAGGGCTGAGTGTCCAGCCACTCGGTCAGTACCGCGATCCGTTCGTTCGGGTTGATCAGCGTTAGGCGGGCGTCGCCGTCATCAATGGCGGTCTGCACCTCCTGCAAGGTGTCCGCGCCGGTCAACTGAACCAGAGAATAGGCCGTACCATTGGCACCGTTGATTGTCGCACCTTCAGGTTCCGAGCCTTCGGTCACTTCGCGTACAACGGCCAGCCGCTGTTCTCCGTCCGGGGTGTCGATCACCACTTTGCTCAGGCCGGATTCCACGTCGGCCTTGACGTCGTAGTAGCGCTCTTGATCCACCCGATTGATCTGGGCCAGCTTTGCCACCGGTTTGCGGGTGATGAAGTTCGACAAAGGCACCAGCCCGTCCGGAGTACGCACCTTGAGCGTATCCAACGTGGACAGGACCCGATCCTGATCGGGCAGACGCACGCGGATCTCGATTTCTTCATCCACGCTTTCGGGGCGCATTTCGCCCAGCAGGATGCCACGGGTCACCAACTGCACCATCGCTCCGACGGTGGCCACGTCGGCACCGAACCGGCCCGCCTTGGCCACGTCGACGTCGATCTGCCAGTCGATGCCGGGCAGGGGCAGGGTGTCCTCGATCTTGATCAGGCCCGGGGTGTTTTCGAACATTTCGCGCGCGGTCAGCGTCGCGCTGGTCAGGTCATCCCAGTCGTCGCCCTTGATCCGCAGGTGCACGGGCTTGGCCGAGGCCGGACCCTGTTCCAGAGGCAGGATCTCGACCACGAAACCCGGCAGCTTGGCCAGTTCGGCGTTCAACTGGTCGATCACGAAATCGCCGTCATACTCGGGTGCGACAGTGTGCTTCTCGAACAATCCGCCTGCGACAGGTTCTGACACGTTCGGGCGATCCTCCCACGGGATGATCTCGAACTGCACGCGGCCCACCGTGTCCGCCGGAGCCTGCGCCCCGCCGGTGTTCTGGTTCAGGCCGCCTTCACCGGCGAACGAGAACACGTTGATCACCGCCGGATGCTGGCTGATCACCTGTTCTGCTTCGAAGACCAGCGCGTCCTTTTCGGCCAGCGACAGGTTGCCCCGTGCGCGGACATAGGCGGTGGCCTGTTCCGGCTCGCTTTCGACGAAGAATTCGACACCTCGGTTGTTCTGGCCGTACATGGTCATCACTGTCATCACCGCGAATCCTACTGCCACGATCGAGACGATGGGCATGATCGGATTGCCGACAAGAAACTTGATGACATAACCAAAGGGCGTATGTTCCTTGGCCGTTTGCACGCGCTCATCCGGCTTGCGCTCGATCCGGGCCGCGCTGAGCGTGACCGATCCGGCAAAGGCGCCGAACAGGAATAGCACCACGCCCAGCAAGAACCCACCGCCTGCGCCTTCCGGCAACAGATACGTGGGATTCAGCAACTGCATCGCGCCCAGGAAGATCATGTAGACCGCCGGCGGCACCATGATGGCACGCACCCACCAGGGCGTCCGCGCGCGCAGCCAGTTCGAGCTGCGGTCGAACACGCGGCTCAACCGGCCAGATACACCGCCCATCACCGGCAGATAGATCAGCGCCACGATCAGCGAGGCCGACAGAACGAAGATCAGCGTAACCGGCAGCATCCCCATGAACTCGCCCGGAATGCCGGGCCAGAACAGCATGGGCAGAAAGGCGCACAGCGTCGTCGCGGTGGACGAGACGATGGGCCAGAACATCCGCTGCGCGGCCTCGACATAGGCGTGCATGGGGCCGACACCCTCGGCGATGCGCTTGTCGGCATATTCCACCACCACGATCGCGCCATCGACCAACATCCCCACGGCCAGGATCAGGCCGAACATCACGATGTTCGAGATGCTGACCCCCATGATCGCCAGGAAGGCAAAGCACAAGAGGAACGAGGTCGGAATCGCGAAGCCCACCAGCAGCGCCGCCCGGGTACCCAAAGAAGCCAGAACCACGATCATCACCAGTGCGATGGCCGTCAGGACCGAGCCTTCCAACTGGCTGACCATCGAACCCACGATGCGGCTCTGGTCGTTCGACGTGCCGACATCCACCGCCGCCTGCAACTCGGGGGGCCATTTCGTTTCGGCCTTGGCGACGGTTTCCTTCACCTGGGCCACGGTGTCGATCAGGTTGAAGCCTTTGCGCTTGACCACCTGCAGCGCCACGGTCGGTTCGCCGTTGAACCGGGCGGTCCCTTCGCGGTCTTCGAAGGTGTAGTTGATCTCAGCCAGTTCGCCCAGGGTCACGACCCGGTCGCCATTGACCTTTATCGGCAGGCCGTAGACGTCTTCGGGCGTTTTGAACGACGACGGGATCTTGACCGAAAACGCACCTTGTTCGGTTTCGACTTCGCCCGCGGCGATCAGCTGGTTGTTGTTCCGTACCACGTTGATCAGCTCTGCTGCGGTGACGTTGTACGCCTCAAGCCGCAGCGGATCGATGATCACTTCCAGCATCTCGTCCCGGTTGCCCGCGATCCCGGCCTCGAGCACGGAATCCAACGTTTCGAGGTCATCCTGCAGATCTTTCGCGATGCGCGCCATGGTGCGTTCGGGCACCGGGCCCGACAGGTTGACGATGACGATCGGGAATTCCGAGAAGTTGATCTCGGTCAGCGTGTATTGCTCGGCGCCTTCGGGGAACTTGGCCTGGGCGCTGTTCATAGCGTCGCGCACGTCTGCGGTGATGGCGGTCTTGTCCCAACCAAAGTCGAACTCGAGCGCGATCCCGGCGTAACCTTCGGCGGCGGTGGCGGTCATTTCCTTCAGGCCGTCCAGATCCGCAAGCTCGGTTTCCATCGGCTTGATCAGCAGGTTTTCACTGTCCTCGGCCGATATGCCGGGAAACTGCACCGACACGAACAAGGCGGGAATCTCGATGTCCGGCTCGCCCTCTTTGGGCAGGCCGACATAGGCATAGCCGCCGATGATCAGCGAGATTGCGATGAACGCCAGAACCATGCGGGCCCGATCGGCGGCCCAGGAGACGATACCGGTCATTGCGACGCATCCCGATAGGTCGGCTCGACGGCAACGCCGGCGGTCACGAATTCCTGGCCGACCACGATGACGTCGGCGGTTTCAGGCAGTCCGCCCACCCAAACCCCGTCGGCGCTGTCGCGCAGCAGGCGGATGGGCAGGAAGTTCACGATGTTGCCCGATCCGACGGTGCGCACGCCCAATTGACCCTCGTTGTTGAGGGTCAGCGCCGATTGCGGCAGCAGATGCGCCTTGGCACCTTCGGCGGCGATTTGGATGCTGGCGGTCTGCCCGTCGCGGATCAGCAGTTCGGGGTTGGGCACGGTGATTTCCACCTCGAAGGTGCGGGTGGTCTCGTCGGCGGACCTGCTGAGGAAGGTCACGCGGCCCTCGACCTGCAGGCCGGTCACCAGTTGTGCCTGCGCCGGGGCGCCGACCGTGATGCGGTTGACCGAGGTCTCGGGGACGAACCCGACCAGCTTGATCGGGTCCAGCTGGATCACGGTCGCGCACAGCGATCCGGGCTGCATCAGACTGCCCAGCTCGGCGGCGTCGCTTTCCAGCAGGCCCCGGAACGGGGCCTGGATCGTCAGGCGGTCCACCTCAAGCTGGGCCGCGTCCACCGAGGCTTCGGCCCCCTCGATGCTGGCTTGGGTCGATTTCAGTTGTGCCTCGGCCGATTTAACTCCGGCCAGGGCGGCGGCCATTTCTGCTTCGGCGGAAATCTTGCGGGTTTCCGATCCAAATCCGGTCTCGGACAGTTTGCGGGCGGCGCGCAGATTGATTTCAGCCTCGGCGACGCGCGCAGTGGCCTCTTGCAACTTGGCCTCGGCCTCGGGGATGCGGCTTTGCGACTCGGCCAGGGCAGCCTTGGCCTGTTCCAGTTGGGCCGGGCGCGGGCCGGGATCAAGCTGGCACATAACGTCGCCGGGCTCGACGAAGGCGCCCTTGCGCATCGGTTCCGAGATCACGGTCGACGTGGTTTCGGCCAGGACCCGCACCTGGCGGTTGGCCTTGGTCTGGCCACGCAGCAGAACGGCGCTGTCGATCTCGCGGGCGGTCGAGCGCAGGGCCACGACCCGAATGGCCTTGGTCGGGGCGGTTTCAACGGCCTCGGCCGAGGCCTCGGTCTGAGTGGCCGGACCTTCGCGGCCGGCAAAGGCAAACAGGGCATCGCGTTCAAATACCAGAAAATACAACGCTACTATGACCAGAACGGCGTTGATCAGGGATATCAACCGCATGCCGTGTCTCTCCTTGAAATTGGGGCCTTAAATCCACAAACGTGTGGCAAGAGATGGGGTGGACCGGGTCACTTGTCCATACTGAACTGAATAGTTCGGTTCAATTTCTTTCGCAAGAGGGGCCGCACGCCATGCATTTGTGCATTTGTGCCACTTGGCTTGATGGTGGCGGCGGGGTATGACATGTCGCCAGACAGATGACGAAATCCCCCGGGGGCAGGAATGAGCGACGTCGACAGTTTCATTGATGAAGTCACCGAAGAGGTGCGCCGCGACAGGCTTTACATGCTGTTGCGCCGGTGGGGCTGGGTCGGCGTGGCCTTGGTGGTGCTGATCGTCGGGGGCGCCGCCTTCAACGAATACCGCAAGGCCCGCAGCACCGCTCAGGCCCAGGATCTGGGCGACGCGATTCTGGCGGCGATGGTTCAGAACGAACCCGCGGACCGCGCGGCGACGCTCGAGGGTATCGAGGCCCATGCGCCCGGCGGCGACGCGGTGGTGAACTTCCTTCTGTCGGCCTCGCGGGCCGAGGCGGGGTCGGTTCCCCAAGCGGTCGAGCGTCTGAACGCCATCGCCGTGCAGGGTGACTTGCCAGAGATCTATCGCGCGATCGCTAGCTTCAAGGCGCTGTTGCTGCAGGCCGATACCTTGCCGGCGGCGGATCGGCGTCAGCAGTTCGAGGCGCTGGCCGTGCCGGGCGCGCCGTTGCGCCTGCTGGCCCAAGAGCAGCTGGCCCTGATCGACGTCGCCGAGGGTGACGTACAGGCCGCGCTGGACCGGCTGCAGGCTTTGCGCCAGGATGCCGAGGCCGGAACCGAAATCCGGCAGCGGGCCGGGCAACTGATCGTTGCACTGGGCGGCACGCCCGAACCGGTCGTGGCTCAACAGGGTTGAGGCGCGACAGCCAGCACGCAACGCAAGACAGGCGAGTACCGATTTCCATGTCAAAACCACTTATTTCCCGCGTTGGCTTGACGGTTGCGGCAATCGCCCTGACTGCTTTGAGTGCCTGCGAAGAGCCCGAAGTCATCCTGCCCGGAGAGCGCGAAGACATTCGCCCGTCCCAGGATCTTGAAACCGTCCAGCGCAGCGGGGCCAAACCGATCAGCCTGCCTGCATCGCAGCGCAACACTGCCTGGGCGCAAAGCCCCGGCACCCAGTCCTTCCGCACCACGAATGCGGCGCTGTCGGCCACACCTCAGCGTGTCTGGTCCGTCGATATCGGCAAAGGTGATGGGCGCAAGCAGCGTATCACAGCCGAGCCGGTGGTGGCGGGCGGCCTGATCTACACGTTGGATTCCGGTGCGACGGTCTCAGCGGTGTCTCCGCAGGGGCAGGTGGCGTGGAGCACCAACCTGGTACCGCCGACCGAGCGGGACGATCAGGCCACCGGTGGCGGTCTGGCCCATGCCGACGGCGTTCTGTACGTCTCGTCGGGCTTTGGCCGGCTGACGGCGCTTGACGCCAAGACGGGCGCGATCCGCTGGCAGCAGAAACTGGACGCGACCGGCAGCGGCGCACCGCTGGTGTCCGGCGGTCTGCTGTATCTGGTCGCTGGAGACCAGACCGGCTGGGCCATCGACATCAAGGACGGGCGCGTTCTGTGGCAGATCGAGGGCATCCCCAGCGTTGGCAACGTTTTGGGGGCGCCGGCGCCGGTGCTGGCCTCGGAATTCGTGGTCTTTGCCTTCGGGTCCGGCGACGTCGCCGCGGCCTTCCGCAAGGGCGGCATCCGCCGCTGGAACAGCTCGGTCGCCGGTGGGCGGCGCGGGCGCGCCGCGGCGCAGATCCTGGATGTGACCGGCGGGCCGATCGTGGCAGGAAACACGATCTATATCGGCAACCATTCCGGCCGCACCGTCGCGCTCGAGGCCGAATCCGGCGAGCGCAAGTGGACGGCTTTCGAGGGCGCGGTCGATACCGTCTGGCCGGCCGGCAACAGCGTGTTCCTGATCAGCGACCGCAGCCAACTGGTGCGGCTCGATGCCGCCGACGGTTCGGTGGTCTGGGCCGTTGATCTTCCGGGCTTCGTCAAGGACAAGCCCGGCAAGCGTGGCCCGATCTACGCGCATTACGGCCCGATCATGGCCGGCAGTCGGATCGTCGTCGCTTCGAATGACGGGTATTTGCGGTTCTTCAATCCGGTGGACGGTGCCCTGGTGCACCAGGTCGAGGTGCCGGGCGGCGCCACCACGACCCCGGTCGTTGCCGGGCAGACCCTCTATGTGGTTTCGACCAAGGGGCAACTGCACGCTTTCCGTTGACGGCAAGATGCGATAAAGGGCGCGTCTGAGTCTTGAAAGTTGAGTATCATGTCTTTGACCCTCGCCATCGTGGGGCGCCCCAATGTGGGCAAATCCACCCTGTTCAACCGCCTTGTGGGCAAGCGCCTTGCGCTGGTCGATGACCAGCCCGGCGTCACCCGCGACCTGCGCGAGGGCGAGGGGCGGCTGGGCGACCTGCGCTTTACCGTGATCGACACCGCGGGGCTGGAGGACGCCACTGACGACAGCCTTCAGGGCCGGATGCGGCGCCTGACCGAACGCGCGGTGGATATGGCCGATGTCTGCCTGTTCATGATCGACGCGCGCACGGGCGTCACCCCCACCGACGAGCTGTTCGCCGAGATACTGCGCAAACGCTCCAAGCACGTGATCCTGGCGGCCAACAAGGCCGAGGGCGCGGCGGCCGATGCTGGCGTGCTCGAGGCCTATGGCCTTGGACTGGGCGAGCCGATCCGTCTGTCGGGGGAACATGGCGAGGGCATGACCGACCTCTACGCTGCGTTGATGCCTTTGGCCGACGCTATGGAGGAAAAGCAGGCCGAGGAGGCCCCCGATACCGACGTTGATCTGGACGAGGCCGGAGAGACCGAGGGCGAGACCCCCGCGATCACCGCCGCGAAGCCTCTGCAAGTGGCCGTGGTCGGCCGACCCAATGCGGGCAAGTCTACGTTGATCAACAAGATCTTGGGCGAAGACCGTCTGCTGACCGGCCCCGAGGCCGGGATCACCCGCGATGCAATCAGCCTGCGCATCGACTGGAACGGCACGCCCATGCGCATCTTTGACACTGCAGGAATGCGCAAGAAGGCCAAAGTGCAGGAAAAGCTGGAAAAGCTGTCGGTCTCGGACGGGCTGCGCGCCGTCAAATTCGCCGAGGTCGTCGTGGTGCTGCTGGACGCCGCGATCCCGTTCGAACAGCAGGATTTGCGCATCGCCGACCTGGCCGAGCGCGAGGGCCGCGCCGTGGTGGTCGCGGTCAACAAGTGGGACGTCGAAGAGCACAAGCAGGAAAAGCTGCGCGAGCTCAAGGAGGCCTTCGAGCGCCTGCTACCGCAACTGCGCGGCGCGCCGCTGGTGACGGTCTCGGCCAAGACCGGGCGCGGGCTGGACCGCCTGCACGACGCGATCCTGCGCGCCCATGATGTCTGGAACCGCCGCATTCCGACCGCGGCCCTGAACCGCTGGCTGACGGCGATGCTGGAACAGCACCCGCCGCCCGCCCCGCAGGGTCGCCGGATCAAGCTGCGTTACATGACCCAGGCCAAGACCCGCCCGCCGGGGTTCGTGGTGATGTGCTCGCACCCCGACAAGATGCCGGCCAGCTATACGCGCTATCTGGTCAACGGTCTGCGCGATGATTTCGACATGCCGGGCACCCCGATCCGTCTGACCCTGCGCGGCCAAGGGGACAAGAACCCGTACAAGGGCCGGCGAAAGAAAAATGCCGGCGCGCTGGCCAAACATCTCAAGGGCAGGGCGTAACCGCGCCAATTTTATGCATTTTCAGGCGTGGGACGTGACAGGCCCCACACATCGCGCTAGCATTTGCTGGCGCGCACCCATTTCGCGTGCAGCTTGTGCGCGGGACTCGCGTGCTTGTTTTCGAAGGAACTATTGAACCGGACCATCGTGGGGAGCGGGCTGGATGGATCTGAGAGAGTACACAAGGCAATATGCGGTGCAGGACAATCGGCTTGCTGCACTGAGTTACTTTGGAACCTTTGCGGTTTATTTCGCGTCGCTGGCGCTGGCGATCGCCCATGTCGACCGCTGGTACATCCTGATCCCGGCCGGGGTGGTGTTCGCGTTTTCCGCCGTTCGGCTGTACGTGCTGCAGCACGACTGCGGGCATCATTCTCTGTTTGAAACCCGACGGCAGAACGAATGGGCCGGCCATGTCCTGTCGCCGTTCACCTTTGCGCCGTTCGAGGTGATGAAACAGAACCACAATCTGCACCATGCGGGCATCGGCAATCTGGAACATCGCGAAACCGGTGAGATCCACACCATGACCCTGCGCGAATGGAACGCGGCCGACTGGAAGACGCGGCTGTTTTATCGTCTGTACCGAAACCCGTTCATCCTGGTGCCGGTCGGGGCGTTGTTCACCTATTTCATCCGCTATCGCTGGCCCAAGAACACGATGCGGTTCGGGGTGCGCGGCGTACTGCTGCACAACTTGTCGATCGTGGTGTTCCTCGGGTTGCTTTACTGGATTGCCGGACTGACCGGCATTCTGGTCTGGCTAGTGTTTTCACTGTTGGGCGGCATGCTGGGCGTGTTCCTGGTGTATCTGCAGCACAATTTCGAGGATACCTACTGGGATCGCCGCCCGGATCTGGATCCGCAGCTTGCGGCGCTGCAGGGGTCGTCGGCGCTGGATTTCGGATGGTGGTTCGACATGGCGGTGGCTTGCATCACCTTGCACGACATCCACCACTTCAACGCGCGCATCCCGTCCTATCGGTTGCGAGCCTGCCACTACAACCTGCCGGAGGAATACACGCCGCGCCGGATCAAGTTCCCCGAGGCCCTGGCCGCGCTGAACCTGAAACTTTGGGACGAAGATGCAAAGCGTTTGGTTCCATTCCCAAAAAAGAACAACTCGGGCAGCTTCGCACCCGTCAATTGATATTCAGGCCGCAGATGCCATCCGTTGGGCGTAGTGTTTGGCATGGCGCGCGGACTGGATCGCTGCCCTCGAACTTGAAAGGACATTTGAATGACATCAGTGACGAACGTGCGTGGTGTGGGCAAGGCTTTGGGTCAGGAGCTGTCACGTCAGGGAATCAAGACCGCGCAGGACCTTGCCAGCGCTGATCCTGAAAACCTGATCGCTGTTCCGCGTATCGGCAAACGGCGCGCGCAAGCACTGATCTTGGCTGCAAACCAAGCGGTTTCAGATGGCGCAACGCCCGCCAAGCCAAACGCCCGAACAACAACCAAGCCGAGGCCGAACTCGGGCCGCGCGGTTTCAGGCAAGTCACAGGCACCGACGCAAGTCGCTGAAGACGACGCCGAGAAAGCCGCCGCGGACGCCAAGGCCCGCAAGAAAGCCAAGGCCAAGGCCAAAGCCGAGAAAGCCGCCAAAAAGAAGAAGGAGATGGAGGCGGCAATCCAGAAAGCCAAAGAAAAGATCAAGTCCAAGACAAAAAAGGACAAGAAGTCGAAGAAAGACGGCAAGGCGTCAAAAAAGGACGGTAAGTCCAAGAAATCCAAGAAAGAAAAGAAAAAGGCGAAGAAGAAATAACTTCTCCGCCTTCTGTCGTCAGGTCGCGATCCGTGTCGGATCAGGCCAGCGTGCCGTCCTTTTGTAGGGTCAGCTTGCCACCCAGATAGGGGGCCAGCACCTGGGGCAGGACCACGGTCCCGTCGGCCTGCTGGCCGTTTTCCAAAACTGCGATCAGGCAGCGCCCCACGGCCAGCCCCGAGCCGTTCAGTGTGTGCACGTATTCCGGCTTGCCGCCGCCCTCGGGGCGGAAGCGCGCATTCATCCGGCGGGCCTGGAAATCACCGCAGGTGGAAACCGAGCTGATCTCGCGATAGGTGTTCTGACCCGGCAGCCAGGCCTCGATGTCATAGGTGCGGCGCGCGCCAAAGCCCATGTCGCCGGTGCACAGAATCACGGTGCGATAGGGCACGCCCAGCTTTTCCAGGATACCCTCGGCGCAGCGCAGCATGCGCTTTTGCTCTTCGTCCGACTTGTCCGGATGCGTGACCGAGACCATCTCGACCTTCTCGAACTGGTGCTGTCGCAGCATCCCGCGCGTGTCCTTGCCGGCCGAACCAGCCTCGGAGCGGAAGCACAGCGAATGCGCGGCGTAGCGGCGCGGCAGATAGCTTTCCTCGATCATCGTGTCGTTGACGATGTTGGTCAGCGACACTTCGGAGGTCGGAATCAGCCACCACCCCTCGCGGGTCTGATAGCTATCCTCGCCGAATTTCGGCAACTGGCCGGTGCCCATCATCATCTCGGACAGAACCAGAACCGGGGCGTTTACCTCGGTCAGGCCGTTCTCGTTGATATGCGTGTCCAGCATGAATTGCGCCAGCGCCCGATGAATGCGTGCGACGCCCCCCGAAAGCAGCACGAAACGCGAGCCCGCCAACTTGGCCGCGGTTTCGAAATCCATGCCGTTCTGGACCGCTTCGATCTCGAAATGCTCTTTGGCGTCGAAATTGAATTCGGGCGGGGTGCCCCAGCGGTTCACCTCGACATTGTCGTTTTCGTCCTTGCCGTCCGGCACGTCCTCGGCCGGCAGGTTGGGAATGCGGATCAACTGGTCGGTCAGCAGCGCGTCCAGATCCTTGGCCTCGGTCTGCATGCGGGCGATCTCGGCCTTCTTCTCGGCCACCAGCGCGCGCAGGCGCTGGAACTCGGCCTCGTCGCCGCGGGCCTTGGCGGCGCCCACTTCCTTGCTCGCCTTGTTCTGCTCGGCCTGAGCGGTTTCGGCGGCCAGGATCTTGGCGCGGCGGGCTTCATCCAAGCGCAACAGCTCGGCCGAGATCGGCGCTTCGCCCCGGCGGGCAAGGGCAGCGTCGAAAGCGGCTGGGTTTTCGCGGATTGCGCGGATGTCATGCATGGCTCAGATCCCTGGCAAATGAATCACTTTGCCCGCTTATGCACCATCTGGCGCGCGGGGTGTAGCACCGGATTGGCCTCAATCCTCTGCGTCTTCGCGCGCTTCATGCGCAAGGTGGCCATCCCATGGCGCCGAGGGAATCTTGGGTTCGGGCGGATCGGCCATGTAGGACGGGGTCATGATCTGCACGCCGTTTTCATTGAACACCGCCACGATGTTGCGGTGGAGATCCGAGCGTATCCTAGGGATCGAATTGCCGCGGGTCGTATAGGCGTTGATCTGGTAGTTGATGGCATAGTCGGCCAGCGCGGCCCACAGAACGAACGGGGCTGGGCGGGCCTTGAGCCCCTTGGTGCGCCGCGCCGCCTCGATCAGCATCGCCTCGATCATTTCGGGCGGTTCCTCATAGCCGATCCCTACGGTGGTGTGCACCAAAAGGCCGTTGCCGTCGGTCGGTTTGGAGAAATTGATCACGTCTGAGTTCATCAGTTGCGCATTAGGGATCGAGATCAATTCGTTCTTGATGGATTTCAGATGGGTTTCCATCAGTTTGATCTGCACGACGTCGCCGATATGGTCGCCGATCTGGATGCGGTCCCCGATCGAGGTCGACCGGCGGTAGATCACGAACAGCCCCGCCAGCATGTTGCTGACCACAGAATTCGCGCCCAGCGACAGCATCGCGCCCACCAGGATCGTCAGCCCTTGGAAGGCTGCCGAATCCGAGCCCGGTATGTAGGGCACGGCAAAGACCAGCGCGATCAGGATCACCACGACGCGGGCGATATTGAACGTGGGGTTGACCCAGTGTTTCTCGAAATCGCCCAAGTCGAAGGTTCCGGCCTCAACCGCGTCGAAGAACACGCGCATGCCCTTGATGATGTACATCGTCACCCAGGCGATCAGCGCCAGCATGATCAGGTTCGGGACATAGCTGATGATACCCCTGAAGATCAGCAGCACGGGTTCGGTCAGATAGGTGAGCAGCAAATTGGCGAAATACCGGGTCTCGGCAAAAGCCAGAAGGACGAAGGACAGGTAATAGTAGAAGCCCAGGAAAAAGATGACCAAAAGCACGAAGCTCAGCGCGTACCGGATCAGGGCGGCGATGGCCTCGGCCTGTACGCTTTTGGCGGTGGCTTCCTCGACATCGCGCAGATAACGCCGGACAACACTCAAGGTGCGGCGCCGGATGCGTCGGTGTAGCCACAGGATGGTCACGACAAACACCGCAAAGCCCAGCGTCCAGGCACCGGCCTCGATCGCACTGGACACGCGCGCCTCGTCGGTGCGGTTGGCGCGATAAGACCGGATCGCCTCGCGGATCGCGTCGGCATGCAGGGCGGTCAAGACCTTCAGGTCAATCTGGTCCAGTTCGGCATCGGCCTCGGTGACGATCGTGACAATCACCCCATCGGCCAGGATGCGGGTGCCTAGCTCAGTTTCTTCGAAGGTGATGCTGACGTCAGGCCGGTCCGACGACTCGGCCACGGTGACGATGGTGTTCTGGATGTTCTCGGCCCGTTCGGGGGCGGGCAGGGCGCTGGATCCACGAATGTGAAATAGCGTATCGCCGTCCACGATCACCGGGGCCCGGAATGCTTCGGCCTGTGCGATCTCGGCATCGGTAGGCTGGGGCGGGGCCTCTTGCGCGGTGGCAGGGGGCGACTCCACCGCTGTCAGGGTGAGGGTGCACAGCAAAAGCGCCAATCTGAACAGCGGTTTGAAAAAATGTCGCATGGGCCCTCCACTCGGCTCGAATATAGCTGAGGCGAATGGTGTTCATAGTGTATTCCTGCAACGTTTTGCCTTGGTGTGCCCTGCCGTTGCCCCATGACCGCGCGAATCCGGGGCGGCGTTGCTTGCAAAGGTCGATTGCAGGGCATAGTTTCCCGCCAAATTCGCGGCGCTCCGACCGCGACCTCAAGATAAAAGGAATATCCCATGGAAGGTGGCGCAATCGCCCAGTTTCTCCCGCTCATTCTGATCTTTGCGATCATGTACTTCCTGCTGATCCGTCCGCAGCAGAAGAAGATGAAGGAACATCAGGCCATGGTCGAGGCCGTGCGCCGTGGCGATCAGGTGGTCACGCAGGGCGGCCTGATCGGCAAGGTGTCGAAGGTCAAGGAAGGCGAGAACGAGATCGAGGTCGAAATCGCCGATGGCGTGAAGGTCCGCGTGATCAAATCGACCATCGCTCAGGTTCTGAACAAGACCGAGCCGGCGAAGTAACTTCGCGCGACAATCGACGGAAAAGGCAGGGTAATGCTGCAAATTGACACCTGGAAGCGGGTCCTGATCTGGCTGGTCTGCGTGGTTGGCTTGCTGTTGGCCCTGCCGAACGCCTTCTACACGCGGGTCGAGCAATCGAACGACGCCAAGGCGGCTATTGAGTTGGGTAACGACACCCCTGAGATGCAGACGCAGGCCGCGCAATGGCCGAATTGGATGCCCTCGTCGCTGGTCAACCTTGGGCTTGATCTGCGCGGCGGTGCGCATCTGTTGGCCGAAGTGCAGGTCAGCGACGTGTACGAAACCCGGATGGAGGCCATGTGGCCGGAAATCCGCAACGCGCTGCGCGACGTGCGCTCCGAGGTCGGCACCATCCGCCGGCAGCCGTCAGAGCCCGATGAGATTCGCATCCGCATCAGTCAGCCCGAAGGCATGCCCCGCGCATTGGAGGTGGTGCGTGGCCTGGCCCGCCCGATCCAATCCCTGACCGGGGCGGGCGCCACCGATATCGACGTACGCGCCGAGGGCGACACCATCGTGGTGCAATTGTCCGAGGCCGAGAAACTGGCCTCTGACGATCGCACCGTGCGCCAGGCGCTGGAGATCGTGCGCCGCCGGATCGACGAGGTCGGTACCCGCGAACCCACGATCCAGCGCCAGGGCACCGACCGAATCCTGATCCAGGTGCCCGGAATCGGCAGCGCCAGCGAGCTGAAAGAGATCATCGGCACCACCGCACAGTTGACCTTCAACCCCGTGGTCTCGCGCGGGACGGACCCTGACGCCCCGGCGGGCATCGGCGAAAAGGTCGTGCCCTCGATCGACGAAAACGGCGTTTACTACACCATCGAGGCCGCCCCCGTCGTGACTGGCGAGGAACTGGTGGACGCGCAGCCGTCCTTCGACCAGAACGGCCGCCCGGCCGTCAGTTTCCGGTTCAATACTACGGGTGCACGCAAGTTCGGCGACTATACCCGTGACAATATCGGTGCGCCCTTCGCCATCGTGCTGGACGACGAAGTCATCTCGGCCCCGGTCATCCAGAGCCACATCCCCGGCGGCTCGGGCATCATCACCGGCAATTTCACCGTCGAGGAAAGCACCAATCTGGCCGTCCTGCTGCGAGCCGGTGCACTGCCCGCGGGGCTGGAGTTCCTGGAAGAACGCACCATCGGCCCCGAATTGGGGCAGGACAGCATCGAGGCGGGCAAGGTGGCCACCATCGTTGCTTTCGCGGCGGTGCTGGTCTTCATGGCCCTCAGCTATGGCCTATTCGGCATCTTCGCCAACATCGCGCTGCTGATCAACGTGGGCTTGATCTTTGGCCTTCTGTCCCTGATCGGGGCAACGCTGACCCTGCCGGGCATTGCGGGCATCGTTCTGACGGTGGGCATGGCGGTGGACGCCAACGTTCTGATCTTCGAGCGCATCCGCGAGGAACTGAAATCGTCGAAAGGCCCCGCCCGCGCGATCGAGCTGGGCTATGAAAAGGCGCTGTCGGCCATTCTGGACGCCAACGTCACCACTTTTATCACCGCCGTGATCCTGTTCGCCATGGGCAGTGGTCCGGTACGCGGCTTTGCCATCACATTGGGCCTGGGCATCCTGACGTCGGTGTTCACCGCGATCTTCGTGACGCGCTTGATGGTGGTCATGTGGTTCGAGCGCCGCCGCCCGAAAACGATCGAGGTTTGACATGAGACTGAAACTCGTACCCGAAAGCACCTCGTTCGATTTTTTCAGCCGTTGGAAGCTGTGGCTGGGCATCTCGGGGCTGATGATGGTCATCGCCTTCACGTCGTTCCTGCTCCAGGGCCTGAACTTTGGCATCGACTTCCGCGGCGGCACCACGATCCGTACGCAAAGTGCGCAGGAAATAGATGTGGGTCTGTACCGGGATGCGATCACCCCGCTGGGCCTGGGCGACGTGTCGATCACCGAAGTGTTTGATCCCACCTTCGGCCCGGATGAAAACGTGGCCATGATCCGCATTCAGGCACAGGACGACGCCGAGGCCGTCTCGGCCGCGACCATAACCGCGGTCGAAGATGCGTTGCGGGCCGTCGTGCCGGATATCCAGTTCGTGTCAGTCGAATCGGTGGGTCCCAAGGTCTCGGGCGAGCTGATCCAGACCGCCGTGATCGCCGTGGTTCTGGCGATCGGGGCGGTGCTGGTCTACATCTGGCTGCGCTTCGAATGGCAGTTCGCGCTGGGGGCCGTGGTCGCGCTGGTGCATGACGTGCTGCTGACGATCGGCATCTTCTCGGAACTGCAGATCCGCTTCGATCTGGCGATCATCGCGGCCCTGCTGACAATCGTCGGCTATTCGCTGAACGACACCGTGGTCGTGTTCGACCGGGTGCGCGAGAATCTGCGCAAATACAAGAAAAAAGACCTCAAAGAGGTTCTGAACCTCTCGATCAACGAGACTCTCAGCCGGACGGTGATGACCTCGGTCACCACCCTGTTGGCGCTGATCTCGCTCTATGTCCTGGGCGGCGACGTGATCCGTGGGTTCGTCTTCGCAATGATCTGGGGCGTGATCGTGGGGACCTATTCGTCGGTCTTCGTGGCCTCGACCATCCTGCTGTGGCTGGGGGTCAAACGTGACTGGTCCAAGCCGTCGAACACGGCCGGAAACCAGTTTGCCAATATCGACGCCTGATCTGTTCGGCCAGCCCCCTGCGGGGCTGGCCATTGTCGTTTTTGCGGCGCTTCTGGGCGGCATCGTACGCGGGTTCACTGGGTTTGGCACCGCGCTGGTTTTTCTGCCCCTCGCAACGTCGCATCTGGGTCCGTTCGGCGCCCTGATCGCCCTGACCTGCATGGATGTGTTTGGCCCTCTGCCGAACCTGCGCCGCGCCTGGGCCCATGTCGAACGCTCCGATCTGACACGGCTGATCACGGGATGCGCCCTGACCTTGCCGGTGGGTCTGTGGGTGCTGTCGCAGGTCCCGCCCGAGGTGTTCCGATATACTGTCAGCACGCTCAGTCTTTCCATGCTGGCGGCGCTGGTCCTTGGCCTGCGCTACAGCGGACCGGTCCGGCGTGGCATGGTCACGGCCATCGGCGCGGCGGCGGGCTTCCTCGGTGGTGTCGCGGGGTTGCCCGGGCCTGCCGTCATCCTGTTCTACATGTCGCGGCCGCTGGCGGTGGCGGTCATTCGCGCGACGGTTCTTCTGTTTCTGTTTGCCTTCGATTTCCTGATCTTCGGATATCTCGGCTTGATGGGCCGCCTCACGGTTGCAACGACCGCGCTGGGCCTGGCGCTTGCGATCCCGAACTTGCTGGGCAATTGGCTGGGCGGATGGCTGTTCCGTCCGACGCGAGACCGCCTCTACCGCGCTATTGCCTATGTCGCCATCGCCGCATCGGCCTTGTCGGGCCTGCCGCTTTGGGGCTAAAAGACCTTATGCGCTTGAACGAGATCACTTTCACCGACGCCGCCCCAATAGACGGCTACGGCCCCGGATTCTTCCGCATCGGCGGTCAGGTGTTCCACGGCGCCGTCCTGACGGGCCCCAGCGGAACCGGCCCTTGGTCAGGCCTGCAGGACCCGGCGCCCTTGCTGGGACTCGCCGCGCAGATTGACGTGCTGTTCATCGGCACCGGTGCCGATCTGTCGCAGATCCCGTTCGAATTGCGCACAGCCCTCGAGGAGGCCGGCATCGGGGTCGAGATCATGAACTCGCCCGCCGCCTGCCGCACCTACAACGTGCTGTTGTCCGAAGGCCGCCGGATCGCTCTGGCCCTGTTGCCAGTCTGACCCCTTCATCTGGCCCCAAGTATCCCGGGGTGCGTGAGGGGCTGGCCCCTCACATCCCACCCGCCAACAGGCCCTGCGGCAAATCCGTCCTTTTTCCCCCGCAACCAATCGGATAAGCGGGTCTCATGACACTGACCGTGACCGACCTTGCCATCGCCCGAGGGGGCCTCCCCGTGCTCGAAGGCCTCAGTTTCGCGCTACCCCCGGGCAAGGCGCTGATCCTGCGCGGCCCGAACGGAATCGGCAAGACCACCCTTCTGCGCACGCTGGCCGGGCTGCAACAGCCGCTCTCGGGCCGGATCGAGGGGGCAGAGGACCGGATCGCCTATGCCGCCCATTCCGACGGGCTGAAACCCACCCTGACCGTGACCGAGAACCTGACCTTCTGGGCCTCGGTCTTTGGCACGCGCGACATCCAGCCCGCGCTGGATGCCTTTGCGCTCAACGAACTGGCTGATCGTCACGCAGGCAACCTGTCGGCGGGTCAGAAACGCCGGCTGGGTTTGGCCCGAATGCTGGTGACCGGCCGCCCGATCTGGATGCTGGACGAACCCACCGTGTCCCTGGACAAGACCGCGGTGGCGATGTTCGCCGATGCGGTGCGGGCGCATCTGGGGCAGGGCGGCTCGGCCCTGATTGCCACCCATATCGATCTGGGCCTCGATGGTGAGGTTTTGGATGTCGGCCCCAACAAGGCGCGCCCCAAGGCGCTGGATGACTTCGACGGAGGCTTCCTGTGATCGCCCTGCTGTTGCGTGACCTGAAACTGTCCTTCCGCGCGGGGGGAGGGTTCGGCCTCGGGCTGGCCTTCTTCCTGATCGTCACCGTTCTGGTGCCGTTCTCTGTAGGTCCGCAATCCTCACTGCTGGCGACCATCGCGCCGGGGGTGCTGTGGCTGGGTGCATTGCTGGCATGTCTGCTGTCGCTCGATCGCCTGCTGGCCTTGGATTGGGAGGACGGGTCGCTCGACCTGCTGGCCACCGCGCCGCTGCCGCTGGAGTCGGTGGCCGCGATCAAGGCCTTGGCACATTGGATCACCACCGGTCTGCCGCTGGTGCTGGCCGCGCCGGTGCTTGGGGTGCTGCTGAACCTGCCTGGCCCCGGTTTTGGCTGGCTGGTCGTCTCTCTGTTGATCGGCACGCCCGCGCTCAGCGTGATCGGCACTTTCGGCGCAGCCCTGACCGTGGGGCTCAAGCGCGGCGGCCTTCTGCTGTCGCTGCTGGTGCTGCCGCTTTACGTGCCCACGCTGATCTTCGGGGCCGAGGTGGCCCGTCGCGGCGCCACCGGGATGGAGACCGCCACGCCTCTGCTGATGCTGGCCGGGATCACCGCCGCAACCATCGCCCTGCTGCCCTTTGCCAGCGCCGCGGTTCTCCGCGTCAATCTGCGTTGACCGATGTCAATTGAGAACCGCCCCGAGACGGACTAGATAAGCGACATGTCCATAGCATCCAAAGCCAACGCCCTCTGGGAATACGCAAACCCCAAGAAGTTCCTCACCACGACCGAGCGCGTGCTGCCGTTCTTCTGGATCAGCTCTGCCGTCTGTCTGGTGATCGGTCTTGTCTGGGGTTTTTTCTTCACGCCTGACGACTACAAGCAAGGGTCGACGGTCAAGATCATCTACCTGCATGTGCCATCGGCCCTGATGGCGATCAATTGCTGGATTATGATGCTGGTCACGTCGCTGGTCTGGCTGGTGCGCCGTCACCATGTCAGCGCGCTTGCAGCACGCGCCGCCGCGCCGGTAGGCATCGTAATGACGCTGATCGCGCTGGCGACCGGGGCCATCTGGGGACAGCCCATGTGGGGCACCTGGTGGGCCTGGGATCCGCGCCTAACCTCGTTCCTGATCCTGTTCCTTTTCTATTTGGGCTACGTCGCCCTGTGGGAGGCGATCGAGGATCCGGATACTGCGGCCGACCTGACCTCGGTCCTATGTCTGGTCGGTTCGGTCTTTGCCTTCCTCAGCCGCTATGCGGTCAATTTCTGGAATCAAGGCCTGCATCAGGGTGCCTCGGTCATGCGGGTCGGGGCGGTCACCGGCACGGATACCGAGGAAAAGGTCAGCAACGTGTTCTTCTACCCGCTGCTGACCTGCATCATCGGCTTCGTGCTGCTGTTCATCGCGCTGGTCCTGTATCGGACCGGCACCGAAATCCGCGCGCGGCGCATCAAGGCGCTGCTGGCACGGGAAAGGGTAAACGGATGATGCCTGATCTGGGAAAATACGCCGAAACGGTTCTGTCCTCCTACGCGGCCTCGATCGTCCTGCTGGTGGCGCTGGTGGTTTTCAGCATCCTGCGTGGGCGCAAGGTTCGGGCCGAGATGGAAAAGATCGAACAGAGGATGTCGCGCAATGGCTAAGATCTCGCCCTTGATGATTGCTCCGCCCCTGATTTTCGGCGCCTTCGCCGTGCTGGCGGCCATCGGCATGTTCCGCGAAGATCCCAACGCGCTGCCCTCGGCCCGCGAAGGCCAGCCCGCGCCGCCCGTTGTCCTGACCGAGTTTCCGGGCAAACAGGGGTTCGACGACGCAACCCTGCGCGACGGTCAGGTCAAGCTGGTGAACTATTGGGCCAGCTGGTGTGCACCCTGCCGTGCCGAGCATCCGAACCTCGAGAAACTGGCGCAGGAAGGTATTCCGGTCTACGGCATCAACTACAAAGACAAGCTTGCCAATGCCGATGCGTTCCTGGCCGAGCTGGGCGATCCCTATGCCGCCATCGGGCGCGATGAAAACGGCCGCATGGGGTTGGACTGGGGCGTCTACGGCGTGCCCGAGACCTACGTGATCGACGGTGACGGCACGATCATCCTGCGGTTTGCCGGCCCGATCACCCAGCGCGTGATCGAAAACACCATTCGCCCGGCGCTGGAGAAAGCCGCCGCGCAGTAGCGCCGGGGCTACAGGCGATACCCGCCAGAGACGGTCAGCACCTCTCCGGTGATGAAGGACGCGTCTTCAGATGCGAGAAAGCGAACTGCGCGCGCTATGTCTTCTGGTATCCCAACACGCCCCAGCGCCGTGTTCTGAACGAACAGGTCGGTCAGATCGTCGGGTCTGGGGGCTTCGGGGATGTTGATCGCTCTAGGAGCCACCGCGTTGACGCGAATGCCGTCAGGACCCAGTTCTTTCGCCATGGCGCGGGTCCACAAGTTCAGCGCAGCCTTGCTGGCCCCATAGGTCGCGGCGCCGTGCGGGGGAAGCGCGGCGTTGACTGACGAGATACCGACGATCGACGCTCCCCGCTGCAGGTAAGGCAACGCGGCGGCCAGCAGGGCGGCCGGTACCAACAGGTTGAGATCAAGAATGGCCTGGTGATCCTTTTGGCTGAACCGGTCCTTCGGGGTGGCCTGAACCAGCCCGGCATTGTTGATAATGACATCCAGCCGGCCGTATCTGTCGATGACGCGGCGCACCACGTCTTCGGGCTGACCTTCTTGCGTCAGATTGCTGTGCAGGGTCAGCGCCGTTCGGTCATCGGGCAGGGGCTGTGGTTCGGTCGTGTGCCACGTCAGGGCGACACGATGATCCGCGGCCAGATCAACCGCGATGGCCCGGCCAATTCCACGCGCGCCGCCGGTTATCAATGCAACTTTTCCCATGTCGCAAACAGACCGGCAGTCTGCAGAAAACACAACGCGATAGTTGAAATGCCTGAAATGAAAAAGGGCGCCCGGTCGGGGCGCCCTTGTGTTCTTGGCTTTGTGCCGGCTTAGCTGGCCTTGGCCAGGTTCCGCAGTACGTAGTGCAGCACGCCGCCGTTTTCGATGTATTCGATCTCGGGCGCGGTATCGATGCGGCACTTGAGCGTGATGGTCTTCTCGGTCCCGTCCGCATAGGTGATGGTGCAGGGCACCTCCTGCAGCGGCTGGATCGTGTCCAGACCGTGGATCGAGAAGGTCTCGTCGCCTTTCAAGCCCAGCGTCTTGCGGTTGTCGCCGGCGGTGAACTCGAACGGGATGACACCCATGCCCACCAGGTTCGAGCGGTGGATACGCTCGAAGCTTTCTGCGATCACGGCCTTGACGCCCAGCAGCGCGGTGCCCTTTGCCGCCCAGTCCCGCGAGGAACCGGCGCCATACTGCTCGCCACCGATCACGACCAGCGGCGTGCCTTCTGCCTGATAGGCCATCGATGCGTCATAGATCGAGGTCTGCTGACCATCGGGGCCTTTGGTGTAACCACCCTCGACGCCGTCCAGCATCTCGTTCTTGATGCGGATGTTGGCGAAGGTGCCGCGCATCATGACCTCATGGTTGCCCCGGCGCGACCCGTACGAGTTGAACTCGCGCGGTTGCACCTGGCGCTCCAGCAAGTATTTGCCTGCGGGGCTGGTGGTTGCAAACGAACCAGCCGGCGAGATGTGGTCAGTGGTGACCATGTCGCCCAGAATAGCCAGAACCTTGGCGCCTTCGATGTTCGAGATGGTGCCCGGCTGTGCCCCCATACCTTGGAAGTAGGGCGGGTTCTGGATGTAGGTCGACGTCGGCGGCCAGTCATAGGTCTCGGCATCGGTGGTTTCCACCGATTGCCATTTCTCGTCGCCCTTGAAGACATCGGCGTATTTCGACTGGAACGCCTCGCGGGTCACGGTAGCTTCAACCAGATCCGAGATCTCTTTCTGGCTCGGCCAGAGATCCTTCATGTAGACGTCGTTGCCGTCCTTGTCCTGACCGATCGGTTCCGAGGTCAGGTCGATGTCCAGCGTGCCGGCCAGCGCATAGACCACCACCAGCGGCGGCGAGGCCAGGTAGTTGGCGCGCACGTCGGGCGAGATCCGGCCTTCGAAGTTGCGGTTGCCCGACAGGACCGAGGTTGCCACCAGATCGCCCTCGGCGATGGCTTCCGAGATCTCTTTCTGGATCGGGCCCGAGTTGCCGATGCAGGTGGTGCAGCCGTAACCCACCAGGTTGAAGCCGATGGCGTCCAGATGCTCTTGCAGGCCGGCGGCCTCGAGGTATTCGGACACGACCTGCGATCCCGGCGCCAGCGAGGTTTTCACCCAGGGCTTGCGGTTCAGGCCCAGCTCATGCGCCTTTTTCGCAACCAGACCGGCGCCGATCATCACATAGGGGTTTGAGGTGTTGGTGCACGAGGTAATCGACGCGATCACGACCTTACCCGACTCCATCGTGTAGTCTTCGCCTTTGACCGGCACTTCCTTGCCCATCGGGCGTTTGAAAGTGTTTTCCATTTCCTTGCGGAAGGCGGCCTTGGCGTTGGTCAGCGGCACATAGTCCTGCGGACGCTTTGGCCCCGAGATCGCTGGGACGATGGTGCCCATGTCCAGCGACAGAGTGTCGGTGTAGACCGGGGCATAATTCTCGTCGCGCCAGAAACCGTTTTCCTTGGCGTAGGCTTCGACCAGTGCGATGCGATCTTCGTCACGGCCGGTGTTGCGCAGGTAGCGCAGGGTTTCGTTGTCGATCGGGAAGAAGCCACAGGTCGCGCCGTATTCAGGCGCCATGTTGGCGATGGTCGCGCGGTCGGCCAGCGGCAGACGGTCCAGGCCTTCGCCGTAGAATTCTACGAACTTGCCCACCACGCCCTTGGCGCGCAGCATTTCCACGACCTTCAGAACCAGGTCGGTGCCGGTGGTGCCTTCGACCATCTCGCCGGTCAGTTCAAAACCGACGACCTCGGGGATCAGCATCGAGATCGGCTGACCCAGCATCGCGGCCTCGGCCTCGATCCCGCCGACGCCCCAGCCCAGAACGGCCATGCCGTTGACCATGGTGGTGTGGCTGTCGGTGCCGACCAGCGTATCGGGATAGGCGACCTCTTCACCGTTCTGGTCGGTGTCGGTCCAGACGGTCTGGGCCAGGTATTCCAAGTTCACCTGGTGGCAGATGCCGGTTCCCGGAGGCACGACGCGGAAGTTATTGAACGCGTTCTGGCCCCATTTCAGGAACTGGTAGCGCTCCATATTCCGTTCGTATTCGCGGTCCACGTTCATCTGGAAAGCGCGCGGGTTGCCGAACTCGTCGATCATGACCGAGTGGTCGATGACCAGGTCGACGGGGTTCAGCGGGTTGATCTTCTGCGGATCGCCCCCCAGCGCCTTGATGCCGTCACGCATCGCGGCCAGGTCCACCACGGCCGGAACGCCGGTAAAGTCTTGCATCAGCACGCGGGCCGGGCGATAGGCGATCTCGCGCGGGTTCTTGCCGCCGTTTGCGCCCCATTCGGCAAAAGCCTTGATGTCATCGACCGAGACCGAGAAACCGCCGTCCTCGAACCGAAGCATGTTTTCCAGCACCACTTTCAGCGCGGCGGGAAGCTTGGAGAAATCGCCCAGACCGGCCTCTTGCGCGGCGGGGATCGAGTAATACGAGATGGACTTGCCATTCACGCTCAGGCTGCGGCGTGTCTTGGCGGTATCCTGTCCGACTTTGATGGGCATCTGTGGCCTCCCTCTCAAATGACGTGGAATTGGGATTCGCTGAGCGGTATCTGCATCACCAAGGCCTGCGGTTCAAGGTCCAACAGGGCGGGTGCGGCAATTTTTGTATACCATTGCACACATTTTTGCGGATTGCCGCCGAAACTGGTCTCAAGAAACCTTGATTGGCCCTTGACGCGGACGGGCTGTAAACCGGTTCCCGTAAACCACGAGCCTTGAGCCGACCATGCCACGACATCGACTGACCGCCACCCTTCTGTCCCTGTTTCTCGCCGTCCCGGCCGCGGCCGACGGTCCGGTGGTGGTCGAGCTTTTTACCTCGCAGGGCTGTTCTTCGTGTCCGCCGGCGGATGCGATCATGCACGATCTGGCCAAGCGTGATGACGTGATCGGCCTGGCCCTGCATGTGGACTACTGGGACTATATCGGCTGGAAGGACGAATACGCCAACCCGTTCCACACCACACGCCAGCGCACCTATGCGCGCCGGGGCGGGCGCGACATGATCTATACGCCGCAGATGGTGGTCAACGGGGAGCAGGATATCGTCGGGGCCAGACGCGAACAGTTGGAACGGGTGATCGATAGCCATCTGAGCGCGCCGCCCATGGCGCAGGTGTCGGCGACGCGAACCGGTGATACCGTTTCAGTCCAAGTTGCCCCGGTCGATCTGCCATCGGGCACAGTCTATGACGTCCGGGTCGTGCAATACACGCCATTGCGTCACGCCTCGATCCACCGGGGTGAATTAGCCGGGCGCGAGTTGGACTATGCCAACGTGATCGACGCCTGGCATGTCGGCGGGCAATGGGATGGGGCCGGGCCGCAGGTGTTCCAGGTCTCGGGGGTGTCTGAGTTGCCGGCCGTGGTCTTGCTGCAACAGGCCGGGCACGGGCCGATCATCGCGGCCGCGCGGGTGGATTGAGGGCTCAGGGCATGTCTTCAGGCTGAACGCCCAGGCCGTTCCAGGCTTTCCAGCGCCGGTGAATCCAGAACCACTGACCCATGTGCTGGCGCACCATCCCCTCCAGATCATCATTGATGAACTGGGTCATGGTCTTGGGGTCGGAATGCGGCACCGGGTCATGCAGAACGATCTGGAAATCGATGCCATTGGGTTGGCGCACCGCATAGCAGGGGATCAGCACTGCATCGTATTTCATGGCCAGTTCAGCATTCAGAACCGAGGTCACCGCCGGTTTGCCGAAAAACGTCAGCTCTTCGCCGCCATGGGCGTGCAGGTCGGACACGATGGCGATGATGCCGCCATTCTTCAACGACCGCACCATTTCCACCATGCCCCGGCGCCCCTGTTCGAACATCGGCTTGCCGGTCTTGTGAAAGGCTTCGACATACATCTCGTTGAAATAGGGGTTGGCCATGCGCCGGTACAAGCAGCCGATCGGTTTGCCGCTGTGCGCCTGCAACGCGATCCGCGCGGCCAGGTAATGCCCGAAATGCGCGGTGATCATCATCACCGGGCGGCCCTCGGCGACGGCACGGTCAAAGGCAGCCACGCCCGGCCCGGTGACGACAGCTGTCTTATGCCGTTCGGTGAAATCCTCGGGCGAGAAATGCTCCATGATCGCGCGGCCCGCATTGTCGGGTACTGCACGGCAGATGCGTTTGACGTCGCTCTCGGTCAGTTCGGGGCAGGTCAGTCTCAGGTTGCTGCGCACCCGCTTGGTGAACCCCACCAGCGGCGACAGCGCTCGTGCAATCGCGCCCATCGTTGCGATCCGCCGCTCGTAGGGCAGCAAGCGCATGGTGCCGATCACGCCTTTCAGAAACAGGTTGGCGACATAATATTTTGCAAGCTGAACGCGGCTCAGTTCCGACTTTTCGGCGGGCATGCGAGGGTCTCGACGGGTTATGTGATTTGCGGGGCCAGACATACAGAGGGCGCCGGGCAACCACAAGCACCGTATGTGCGGACGGTCGGGCAGGGGATCAGTCCCTGCCCTCGGCCTCCTCTTCGTTCAAGGTGATCGTGCCTTCATCGACCAGCGCGCGGATGGCGCCCACGACCTGGGTCATGGCTTCTTCGGCGTCGGCTTGCTTGACCTTGCCACGCTCGGCAATTTCTTCGCGCAGGTTGTCGGCCATGCGCGACGACATGTTGGAAAGCAGGAACTCGGCAGAGGCTTTGTCTTCGTCGCTGTTTGCACCAGCCAGCGCGGTGACAAGAACGGGCTGGTCAATCCCGCGCAAGACCGCGGGAACATCCCGCGGCGCGATGCGTTTGGCGATGTGGGCAAAGGTGAAGATCGAGCGGCGCACCGCTTGTGCAAAGATCTTGTCTTCTTCTTCGAGGGCGCTCAACAACTCGTCCCGGGTGGCCGCCGAGGATTGATTCAGAATCGCCCCCACCCGCGCTCCGGGGTCGTCTCCGAAGGCCGGGGTCGGGCGCTGATCCAACTGCGCGGCCAGCGACCAGCCGATACGTTCGACCGCCTCGGGCGAGACATTGGTGGTTTTCGAGACCGCGTAGGTGATCCGGCGTGCCACCGGGCCGGGAAGATGCCCCAGCAGTTTCGCGGCCGTCGCTGTATCCAGCTTGGAAAGCATGACCGCCGCCACCTCGGTGCTTTCGGCCTGGGCCATGCGGGCCAGATCCTCGACCGGCACGTCGCGCAGGCGCTGCCACGGGTCACCGACCTGGCGCATGCCCGCCACCTTGCGCAGCCGTGCGGCCGTCGTGGGGGCGATCTTGCCGTTCACCGCGTCCAGCGCGCCCGCCAGCCCGTGCGGAAACGCCAGGCCGACACTGTCGAGCGCATCGGCGAATTCCTGAGCCACCGCCGCCAGCGTCACCCGATCGACCAGCCCCATCTGCCCCAGTTGCACGGTCAGCCGTTCCTGCAGTTCGTCGGGCAGTTCCTCGAGCGGGAAATCCGCACCCTCGTTCAATAGCAGGCGCACGATGATCGCGGCCTTTTGTCCGGGTGTCAGGTGACGGGGAACCACGCGCGGCGCGTCGTCCTGTTGTTCGGCCGCCAGCGGCGTGGCGCCCAGGGCCGTCTGAACCAAAGCGTTGGAGTCTTGCATCTGCCTGTGCTGTCAAATTCGTTGCGCAGGCAGATTAGCGAGAGTCGCGTAAAGAAAAGCTGAACTCTAGTAACTGTAGGTCAACCCTGTGCGGATCGCTTGTCGCAGCGACGCTTCGGCCCAGCTGCCTTCACCGCCCCGGGCCTTGATCTCGCGCCATTGGGCGATGGCCAGGTCGGTCTTGCCCTCGGCCACGAAACCTTGGCCCATGTAGCTGCGTGCAAGGATGTTGTCGGGGTTCGCCGCAATCGCGCGCATGTAATGGGCGTTGGCCAGATCGACCTTGCCCATCTTGCGGTAGGTGAAGCCCCAATAGGTCAGGACGCGGTCGTCGTCTTGATCCATGATGCGCAGCACGGATTGGGCGTTTTCGTATTGGCCGGCATAGGCCATCTCGCGCACGGCCTGATACAGTTGGTCGTCGGTGAAATTGGTCTTGTTGGGTTTGACGCAGCGGCCCGCCGCCTCGTCATAGACTCTGCCGAACAGGCATTTCTTGGTGGTGTTTGTCGGTTTCGGGGGGCTGCTGTCCCCGCCTGCGGCACTGACCGCGGGGGCAAAGGCAAAACTTTGAACGGCAATCGCCGAGGCCAACAAAAGGCGCATGTCAAACTCCATCTCGAAATTCGCTTGGGCAAAGCATAGCGCGTTCCGAGGAAAAGCTAACAGGAAATCGCCCGGATCAGTTCACAACTGGGTCAGATGCTCAGCTGCTGGCGTTTTTCACACAACTTTCCGAGGCCGAATCCCAAGTCGTGCCGGGCGCACAGGATTGCGATTGCTTGCTGTGGGCTTGGCAGGCGAATGCGGACGAGGCGGACAGGGCAAGGGCCAGTGCGCAGAGGGTCGTGCGGATCATGGTGGGCTCTCCTTGAACGGAAATTGCCCATCCAGCATAGCCGATTTCGGATGTTTTCGCAAAAGACAGGGGCCCGGATCGTACTGTGCGATCCGGGCCCCAAAAAAGCCGTTAATGCGTCGAGGGTTACTCGCCGAACACCCGCTCGAAGATCGTGTCGACATGCTTGGTGTGATAGCCGAGATCGAATTTTTCTTCGATCTCTTCCTTGCTCAGCACTGCCGTCACGTCCGGGTCTGCCAGCAGTTCGGTCTTGAAGTCCTTGCCTTCTTCCCAGACCTTCATCGCGTTGCGCTGCACCAGGCGATAGGCGTCCTCGCGGCTGACGCCGGCCTGGGTCAGGGCCAGCAGCACGCGCTGGCTCATGACCAGACCGCGGAACTTGTTCATGTTGGCCAGCATGTTGTCCGGATAGACGACCAGCTTGTCGATCACCCCGGTCAGGCGGTGCAGGGCGAAGTCTAGCGTTACGGTTGCGTCAGGGCCGATGTTGCGCTCGACCGAGCTGTGGCTGATGTCGCGCTCGTGCCACAGGGCCACGTTCTCCATCGCCGGGATCACGGTCATGCGCACCAGCCGGGCCAGGCCGGTCAGGTTTTCGGTCAGAACCGGGTTGCGCTTGTGCGGCATCGCCGACGAGCCCTTCTGGCCTTTGGAAAAAAACTCCTCGGCTTCCAGAACCTCGGTGCGCTGCATGTGGCGGATTTCGATGGCGATGTTCTCGATGCTGCTGGCGATCACGCCCAGCGTGGCAAAGAAGGCCGCGTGGCGGTCGCGCGGGATGACCTGCGTGCTGATCGGCTCGGGCACCAGGCCAAGTTTTTCGCAGACATGTTCTTCGACACGCGGGTCGATATTGGCGAAGGTGCCGACCGCGCCGCTGATGGCGCCGGTGGCGATCTCGGCGCGGGCGTCGCGCATCCGAGACAGGTTGCGGTCCATCTCGGCGTAGAAGCGCGCGAAGGTCAGGCCCATGGTGGTGGGCTCGGCATGAATGCCGTGGCTGCGGCCGATGCGGACAGTGTCCTTGTGCTCGTAGGCGCGGCGCTTGAGCGCGGCCAGCAGGCCTTCGAGATCGGCGATCAGGATGTCAGCGGCGCGGGTCAACTGCACGTTGAAGCAGGTGTCGAGCACGTCCGAGCTGGTCATGCCCTGATGGACGAAACGGGCCTCTTCGCTGCCGACGTGCTCGGCCAGATGGGTCAGAAAGGCGATGACGTCATGCTTGGTGACGGCCTCGATCTCGTCGATACGGGCCACGTCGAATTCCACGTCCTTGGCCTTCCAGACGGCCTCGGCGTTTTCGCGTGGGATGACGCCCAGGTCGGCCATCGCGTCGCAGGCATGGGCCTCGATCTCGTACCAGATGCGGAACTTGGTCTCGGGCGACCAGACGGCGACCATTTCGGGGCGGGAATAGCGGGGGATCATGGGCGGCAGGACCTTCGTGATTGGCAATGGGTGTCGGCGCGGGTCATAGCCTTGTCCGGCACATCCGGCAAGCCGCGAAGGACCTACTGAGACGGTTTGCCCCCGCACAAGCGCCGTTCTGGCCGACCGTCCGCCGATCCCCGGTCTGTCTGTGCCCTGTCGCGGCCTTGGGCCGGGTCAGACCGTAACGACCGGGTCCTGGGCCGGCAGCAGTTCGGTCGTGATATGGGCCGAGTTCTCGAGCGTGCGGTGCACCGGGCATTTGTCGGCGATTTCGAGGAGCTTGGCCCGCTGGGCCTCATCCAGAGGCCCAGCCAGGCGGATCTTGCGGCGGAACTGGTCCACCTTGCCATCGCCGGCCAGCCCCGCATCCTGCGCGTGCAATTTGTCGTGGCAGACATCCACGGTGACCCCGGTCAGCGGCCATTGTTTGCGCCGGGCGTACATGCGGATGGTCATTGAGGTACAGGCGCCCAGCCCGGCCGACACGAACCCATAGGGTGACATGCCGCGATCGGTGCCGCCGTAGGAAGCCGGTTCATCGGCCACGGCATGATGGTTCGGGCCTGACTGGATGTCTTGCAGGAATCCGTTCGGGTCCACCTCGGTTACGCGCACGACGCCTTCGGGGGCGCCCGGCGGTGGGGCGGGTGGCGACAGTGGCACATAGCGCGACACCCAGGCGGCAATGACGTCGGCGGCATAGTCCGCGTCCCTGGGGCGGGTGATCAGGTGGTCGGCATCATCCAGCGTGACAAAGCTTTTGGGGTGCTTGGCGGCCAGAAAGATCGTGCTGGCATTGTTGATACCCACAGTTTCGTCGAGCGGGGCATGCAGGATCAGCAGAGCGGCCTTCAGGCGCTCGATTGCCGGGATCAGCGCCGATTCCGATATGTCGCGCACGAAGTCGCGCCCGATGCGGATCGGCCGTCCGCCCAAAAGCACCTCGGCGCTGCCATCCTGTTCGATCTGCGTGCGTGCGCCCTCGAAGTGATGGGCCACATGGCCGGGGTCGGCCGGGGCGCCGATGGTGACCACCGCCTTGACCGAGGGGATCCCGGCCCGAGCCCGCAACACGGCCGCCCCACCCAGGGAATGCCCGATCAGCAGATCCGGCGCCATGTTCCGCTCGGCCAGATACTGAGCCGCCGCGATCAGGTCCTGCACGTTCGTGGTAAAGGTGGTGTTGGCAAACTCGCCTTCGGAATGGCCAAGGCCCGTGAAATCGAACCGCAGCACCGCAAAGCCCATCGCCGCCAGCCGCGCGCTGATCCGCCGGGCGGCGGGGATGTCCTTTGAGCAGGTGAAGCAATGGGCAAACAGCGCCGTCGCCAGCACCGGCCCGTCGGGCAGATCCAAGCGTGCAGCCAATTGACTGCCGTCGTGTCCGGCAAAGGTGATGCGTTCGGTCGGCATGGCCGCTCCTTCCGTTGATCGGGTTCCGGCAATACTGGGGGCCGGGCGCGGGGGCCTCAACCCCTGTGTCAGGCGCGTCACGCCAAGGTGAGAGGGGAGCGTTGAATCGTGAAGGTGTTGCGGCTTGCTTGTCTCGGGAAGGTAAAACTTCAGGGATTGTGGTGTCGCAGCGATCAGATATTCGTTTCGTAAATGGTTCGGATGTCCCCATGCTCATGTTTCGTCGAACAATGAAACAGGATTTCTACGATGACACATGTTGAACCGATCCATCACTGTCACCGCTATCACCTCGGGCTTTTGCCGGGGCTGCTGCTGACTGCTACGCTGGATTTTGCTGCGGGCCAGACCTGGCCGCTGGACTCCGAACAAGCCGGCATCGAGCAGCCCGCGCCCGAGGATTGGCGCGGAAATGTGCGCCGCTCGTACTGGACGGATTGAGACCTATTCGAGCCCCATGAGAGCGGCATCGAACGGGTAGGTGGTCAGGTTTTCGTATCCATCCTCGGTGATCAGCACCTGATCCTCGAGCTTGATCGAGAAATCGCCGCCGACTTCGCCCACGGCTGCCTCGACGCACAGCACCATGCCGGGTTCCAGCGGATAGTCATAGGCGCCGGGCACCGCCTTGTCGGGATAGGCCACCAAAGGCCACTCGTCGCACAGGCCCACGCCATGCATCAGGCAGCCGTATTTCTGCGCCTGGAACTTGTCGTCCAGCCTGTGGCAGTTGGCGGTCAACTCGGGGATCATCACGCCGGGCTTCAGCATGCCCATGTTGGTCATGATGTGCTCATGCGCGTGCTGCATGGCATAGACCATGTCGGGCCGGGGTTTTTCATCCCCGATCCACCAAGTGCGCGAGATGTCGACGCAAATGCCGTAGCTGCCGATCAGATCGGTGTCAAAGGCGATGATTTCATTCTTCTGAGTGATCCGCGGCCCGCATTCCTGAAACCACGGGTTGGTGCGCGGCCCCGAGGCCAGCAGGCGCGTTTCGATCCATTCACCGCCGCGCTTGATGTTTTCGGCGTGCAGAACGGCCCAGATGTCATCCTCGGAGGTCTTGCCGTCACCAACATAGGTGCGGGCGAACTTCTCCATCTCGGCCACGGCGGTTTCGCAGGCGTGGCTGGCGCAACGCATGGCAAGGATCTCGTCAGGGCCCTTGATGGCGCGGGTCTTTTCGGTGACTTCCTCGCCCTCCATGATCTCGAAGCCCTGTGCCTCGAGCGCGCGGAGGCCGTGCAGCATGATTTTGTCCACCGCCAGCCGTGTGTGGCCGGGGGCGTGGTCCTGCATCAGTATGCGCACCTCGTTGGCGAACACGTCCGCCTGTACGTCCACCTTGTCGCCCCTGTCGAAATAGAACAAGTCCGCGCCCGAGCGCTGTTCCCGCACCAGCGGGTTGAATTTCGACAAAAAGGGCGAGTTCTTGTAGTCCCAGATCACCATGTAGCCATCGGCGCACAACAGCACCGCCCGGAACGGGTTGTGTGTGTTCCACAGCTGCATGTTGGTGCTGTCGGTCGCATAGCGGATGTTGAGCGGGTCGAACATCAGCAGCCCGCCATAGCCTCGATCGACGATTGCCTGGGTCAGCCGTTTCCAGCGATATTCGCGCATCCGGTCCAGGTTGGGCAGTTGCAACCCGGCGGCGGCCCATTCGCTGAATGCAAGTTGGGTGGGGCCGATCTCGATCCGGTCATTGTCGTTCGGCGTGCCGTCGTCAAGCGTCGCGCCGCGGCTGGGGTCGATCTTGCGGGTGTCTCGGTAGTGGTGGTTCACGGCGCGCCTCCCTGCTTGCCGGTTCAGCCTGAAGGGGCAGGGCGGCCCCGTCTGGGTGAATTGCGACGATTTGCCAGTCGCTTTTTGACCGACAAGGCCTGTTTGGAGTGCTAACCCAAGGCCATGACAGCCATTCTGCAACAGACTCTGCCCTACGATCCGACCCAACAGCGACCGCTGCCGGGGATCGCGCCGACAACGATGGAGGACTGGCTTCATCGCGATGATGCCTTCGCCGCGCAGATGCGCCACCGCCAGCACCTGCTTGAAACCCGTCGGGACGACGTGCTTGCGCTGGACCCGCACGCCCACCCGGCCGCCGTCGAACTGCTGGATCTGGTCTTGGCGCAGGCCTATCCCGAGGCGGCCGACACCGCGCAGCGCCCGGATGGGGCCGCCGTGCCGATTGACCGCGACAATCCTTTGGATACGCTTTGCCTGCTGGCGCAGGAGGATTTCTGCATCCTGCAGAAACGGGGCGACGAGCATGTGCTGACCGGGGCCATCCTGTGCTTTCCCGCCAGCTGGCGTCTGTCCGAGAAATTCATCCGACCACTGATCGCCATTCACGAGCCGGTCGACAGCTATGATCCCAACATCGCGCGCCGGGTGCAGCGCCTGTTTGACGGGATTCAAATTGCTCGGCCTTTGTGGCGGTTCAACGCGCTGTGGTACGATGACCCCGAGTTGCACCAGCCCCGCAGTGCCAGCGCCCCGCGCGAGATCCGCGACCGCGGCACTGCACGGTACCTGCGCAGCGAGCGTCAGACCTTGGTGCGGCTGCCGCAGTCGCAGGCAGTTGTGTTCTCGATCCACACCTATGTCTTGCCGGTCGAGCGGCTGCCAGAAATGGAAAACCCCGCCTGACGGCGGGGCCTCCAAGGAGGGTTCTTTGAATTTCGGCTACATGCCCAGCGCGTTGGCCGCTCCGGCGAACACCTTGCTGGAACTCAGCGAAACGATGGCCACGGTAAAGACCATTACCTGAGTGTTCAGGCGGAAATCCTCGCCCTTGATCAGGTTCACAGCTGCCAGCGACAGGGCAAGAGGCGCCGACATGCTGGCCACGATTCCGGTCATGGCCCAGCTGCTCAGGCGCAGCGCATCGCTGGGGCGGTCCTCGTCCTCGGTCACCTGTTCTTGCGGTTCGTTGGCCTCAGCCCTGAAGGCGATGCTCAGCAATTGATCATCCGTCAGCTGGATCGGGCGGCCGCTGGTTGCCTTCGGGGCTGGCAGTTCGTCGATCTCGACGTCGGTGTTTTCGGTCCGTAGACCGGCGAACGGGCCGCTGACGACGCGAAATGCGTCGTGCCGACTGCGGATCTTGCGCGGCATGAACGTATCAAACGCGCTCATGAACTGCTCGGTCGTCAGAACGGTTTTCGGCGACAGCCATTCCACGCGCTGGGTGGTGCAGATATCGACCATCCGGTACAGCATCACCACCAGCATCAGTTCCGAGATCTCGGAATCGTCGAGCAGCCCGGACACGGGCAACAGTGATACAGTCAGACGGTTTCTGGGACGGGCCGCGGCGGGACGGATGATCGTTTTCAGCCCGGCCATCTGATCGCGACGGCATTGCGGGGGCGTTTCCGGGCTTTCCGTTTCGACGATGAGGGAAACCAGATATTGGCTGGTTACGATACTTGCCTCGGTCGCGCTGAGCAGAGCCTTGCGCTCGACCAGATGGCCGTAATCCTCGAGCGTGGCGGCAACGATCTCGCCGAAGCGTTCGAGCGCGCCATCCGGGTCTCCCTGGAACTGCAGGCCGCCGTGATATGAGTGCTTCGAGGTCACAAGACTTTCCTTCAAGTCGGCATCGTTGAAAACAAATCTAGCAGGACATCGGGGAGGAAATTTGACCATTCTGCAAAAAAGAACGGAAATCCGATGATTGATTACGCTTTGGAAACCAAGAAATTAGACCAAAATCTTAGGTACTGTGGCGACATTGTGGCGAAATTGGGGGCGCGGTCGGTAGCGCCCGCCGGGTATCATTTATCGATTCGGGCAGCCATGATCGCGATGGCCTGCTGATAGACGCTGGCCGCGTTCCACTGCTGCAACACCGCGAAATTCGGCTCTCCCGGTTGGTAGCCGCGGCCGGGTTTCCACCCTTTCTTGCGCAGGAAATTCGCGGTCGAGGCAAGCGCGTCAGTCGGGTTATAGAAATCGACCCTGCCGTCTCCGGTGGCGTCTACGCCATAGCGCAGGGCGTTCCCGGGAAGAAACTGCGTGTGGCCCAACTCGCCATGTTTTGCCCCTTTTGTTGCCATCGAAATACTGCCTTGGTCGACCAGTTTCAGGGCGCCGATGGCGTGTGGAATGAAGAACTCGGATCGGCGACAATCGTAGGCCAGTGTTGTAATTGCGGAAACGACCTGGCTGTCTCCCATAAAGCGGCCAAACCCGGTTTCCATGCCGTGAATGGCGATCAGAACACCGGCCGGCACGCCGTATTGGCGTTCGAGCGCGGCATAGAATTGCGGGTTGCGAGCCTTGCGTTTGCGGCCCTGCGCGACGATCGTGTCGGCGCCACGGATCTGCAGGAATTTGCCCAGCGAATATCTGAAGCTTTTTTGATTGCGGTCGGCGGCGATCGTGCCGGCCGCATACCGGGTCTGGGCCAATGCCTGCAGCCCCTTCTTCCTGACGCCAGCCCTGCGGGCCTGTTGGGCGAAACTGGTTTTCCACGTTTCGAAACCGCTGCCGTCATTGCCGCAGGGGGCGGCCAGAGCAGTCGCCGGAGCGAGGGACAGGGCCGAAACAAGCAGGGCTGTGCGCATCATAGCATCAATCCGTTCAAAAAATGACTGAGACCAAGGTTAAAGCCTGTCGGCAACACTACAAAGCGCTTTGCTGAACCCGGAGCGCCCAAATCAAAAAAAGGGCGCCCCGCAGGGCGCCCTTGAAAAGGTAGATCAACCTGCTGCGATCAGCAGCTGTAGTACATGCCGTACTCGACCGGGTGCGGGGTGTGCTCGTAGGTTTCGACCTCTTCCATCTTCAGCGCGATGTAGCCATCGATCTGATCCTTGGTGAACACGTCGCCCTGCAGCAGGAAGTCGTGGTCGGCTGCCAGGCTCTCCAGAGCTTCGCGCAGGCTGCCGCAGACGGTCGGGATACCGGCCAACTCTTCGGCGGGCAGATCGTAGAGGTTCTTGTCCATCGCCTCGCCCGGATCGATCTTGTTCTTGATGCCGTCCAGGCCGGCCATCAGCAAGGCTGCAAAGGCCAGGTAGGGGTTTGCCGACGGGTCGGGGAAGCGGGCCTCGACGCGCTTGGCTTTCGGCGATTCTGTCCACGGAATACGGACACAACCCGAACGGTTGCGGGCCGAGTAGGCGCGCAGAACGGGGGCTTCGAAGCCCGGGATCAGGCGCTTGTAGCTGTTGGTCGACGGGTTGGTGAAGGCGTTGAGGGTTTTGGCGTGCTTCAGGATGCCGCCAATGAACCACAGGGCCTCGTCCGACAGGTCGGCATATTTGTCGCCAGCAAACAGCGGCTTGCCGTCTTTCCAGATCGACATGTTCACGTGCATGCCAGTGCCGTTGTCGCCCGCGATCGGCTTGGGCATGAAGGTGGCCGATTTGCCGTAGGCGTGCGCCACGTTGTGGATGACATACTTGTATTTCTGCAGCTCGTCGGCCTGTTTGGTCAGGCTGTCAAAGATGAGCCCCAGCTCGTGCTGGCACGAGGCCACTTCGTGGTGGTGCTTGTCGACCTTCATGCCCAGACGTTTCATGGTCGACAGCATTTCCGAACGCAGGTCCTGGGCTTCGTCGATCGGGTTCACCGGGAAGTAGCCACCCTTGACGCCCGGACGATGGCCCATGTTGCCCATCTCGTATTCGGTGTCGGTGTTCCACGATGCGTCGGTAGCATCAACTTCGTAGGATACCTTGTTGATGCTGTTCGAGAAACGCACGTCATCGAACAGGAAGAATTCTGCTTCGGGGCCGAAGAACGCCGCGTCGCCGATGCCCGACGATTTCAGGTAGGCCTCGGCCTTCTGCGCGGTGCCGCGCGGGTCACGCTCGTAGGGTTCGCCGGTGTCGGGCTCGACCACCGAGCAGTGAATGCAGATGGTCTTTTCCGCGTAGAACGGATCGACATAGGCGCTTTCGGTGTCGGGCATCAGTTTCATGTCCGATGCTTCGATCGACTTCCAGCCGGCGATCGACGATCCGTCGAACATGAAGCCTTCGTCCAGGAAGTCCTCATCGACCTGATCCGCCATCACGGTCACGTGCTGCAGCTTGCCGCGCGGGTCGGTGAAGCGGATGTCGACATATTCGGCACCCTCTTCCTTGATCAGCTGAAGAACTGCGTCCTTGCTCATAATACTGTTCCTCTAGATTTGCAGAATTGCGATTACAACGCGTCCGGGCCGGTTTCTCCGGTGCGGATGCGAATGGCTTGTTCGACGGGCGAGACGAAGATCTTGCCGTCGCCGATCTTGTCGGTCTTGGCGGCCGCGACGATGGCCTCGATGGCGGCATCGACCTGATCGTCTTCCAGAACCACCTCGACCTTCACCTTCGGAAGAAAGTCGACGACGTATTCGGCGCCGCGGTACAGTTCGGTATGCCCTTTCTGACGACCGAACCCCTTGACCTCGATTACGCTGAGGCCCTGCACGCCCACGTCTTGGAGCGCTTCTTTCACTTCATCCAGCTTAAACGGCTTGATGATCGCTTCGATCTTTTTCATTCCGGCTCACCTCGCATGGTTGTCAGAACCGCAGTCACCACGTCTAAGATCACGGGGCAATCCGAATGCGGGTTTGTGGGCCAGCCGGGCGGTGCAAAACGAAGGGCGGTTTAAAAAATGGGCGACTTGCACAAAAAATGGACGAAACTGAATCGGCAGGAGGCATGACATGGCGGAATTGCTGACGGCAGCGCAGATGCGGGCGATCGAGCAAGAGGCAATCGAGTCCGGTCACGCCACCGGGCTGGATCTGATGGAGACGGCCGGGCGTGGCATTTTCGAGGCGATTTTAGAAGAATGGCCCGATCTTGCCAAAGAACCCCAGCGTGCGGTTGTCCTGTGCGGCCCGGGCAACAATGGCGGCGACGGATTCGTGGTGGCGCGTCTGATGCGGGACTGGGGGTGGGAGGTCGGTGTGTATCTTTTTGGCGAACCTCGAAAACTGCCGCCGGACGCCAAGGTGAATTTTGACAGGTGGACGGCGCTGGGCGGGACCGTTCAGGCCATCGAGGCCTTTACTGGTCCGCCACCGGAGCGTCCCTCGGTGGTGGTGGATGCCCTGTTCGGAACGGGCTTGTCCCGCAGGCTCGACCCGGCAGTCACGCAGGTGCTGGGGTTGCTGGGAGTGATGCGTCAGGGGCCTTCTCCGGTTCGGGTGGTCGCGGTGGACATGCCGTCGGGATATTGCGCAGACAGCGGCCGCCCGTTGTTCGAAGCGCACGCCAATTCGGGCGCCGACCTGACGGTGACCTTCGAACGCCCCCGGCTGGGGCATCGGTTGGCCGAAGCGGCGGCTGTCTCTGGCAAGGTGGCGGTCAAGCCGCTGGGGATCCGGCACCGCGAAGGCGGTGCGCTGTACAACAGCAAGACGCCGATCGCGCGAGACTGCCGAGTGCTGCCGCATCTGCTGACCAAGGCCGGTGCCGGGCACAAATATGCGCATGGTCATGCACTGGTCCTGACTGGTGGCTCCGGCAAGACCGGAGCCGCGCGGCTGGCCGCGCGCGCGGCACTGAGGATCGGGGCGGGGTTGGTGACTCTGGCGGTGCCGCCGTCTGCCCAGTCGGAGGTGGCCGGCCAGATCACCGCGCTGATGTTGCGGCGGGTCGACGGGGCGGCGGGCCTGACCGAGGTTCTGGGGGATGAGCGCCTGAATGCGCTCTGCATCGGGCCGGGGTTGGGGATTGAGCGTGCGCGCGAACTGGTGCCGGTGGCTCTTGGGGGCGGCGATGTATCGCCTCGGCCGGCAGTACTGGACGCGGATGCGCTGACCGCCTTCGCCGACGCGCCCGAAGCACTGTTCCGCCTTCTTCGCGAGAATTGCGTTCTGACCCCCCATGGTGGCGAGTTCGCGCGCCTGTTCCCGGATCTTGCGGCCCGGCTGGCCGAAATTCCGATCAAGGGGCCGGCCTATTCCAAGGTCGATGCCGTGCGCGACGCTGCAAAGCGTGCGGGTTGCACGGTTCTGTTCAAGGGCGCGGATACGGTCATCGCCGCGTCGGATGGCCGCTGTATCGTCAATTCGGCCCACCACGACCGCGCTGTTCCCTGGCTGGCGACGGCCGGGGCGGGTGATGTGTTGTCGGGGTTCATCGCAGGGCTGCTGGCGCGCGGGTTCTCCGCGCCGACGGCGGCCGAGATCGCCGCCTGGCTGCATGTCGAGTGCGCCCGCAGTTTCGGGCCTGGCCTGATTGCCGAGGATCTGCCCGAACAGCTGCCGGAGGTGCTTAGACTGTTGCGGGTATGAACTCTGTGTGACATTTCCAGTACAAATCACCGGATTTCCGGCGAATTTCTGCCGTCAAGCCTGCGCAATTGCAGAGCCAGTGTTTGCTATATGCATGGCCAAGTGGCAGAATTCATTCGCAGCTTTGATGATGTTGCGAAGTGGAAAAGCTAAAGCATTGAAAAAACTTTGTATCTTGGCGTAATCGCGTCGCAGTGTGTGGCGAAATTGCAATGTCCGGCCATGGTGGGCGGAGGACCACTGGAACCGCAAGGTTCGACTGAACATCTGAGCAGTATCCGAAACCTGAAGCATTCATGGTGAACGACATGACACTTAATCTCAGACTTCCCTCGGCCGCAGCGCTGCTGGCGGCCACCACGGCGATCCCCGCCGCGGCTGAAATGAAATACGAAAACAACTCGGGCGGATATGTCCTTCTGTACGGGCAACTGAGCCCGGCAATCATCTCGGTGGATGATGGTCAGGATACTGATACCCGCCTTCTGGACAACGACCTGTCCAACAGCCGCGTCGGCCTGAGCCTGATGCAGCCCTTCGGACAGAACGAGTTCACCTTTCGCTTCGAGACCGCGCTGGGTCTGCCGAACTCGACCGAGTGGAACCAGAACGGCACCAATTTCAGCGGCTGGACCCGTGAAGACATCCGCTATGTCGATTTCGGGCTGAAGGGCAGCTGGGGTAAATTCTCGGCCGGTCAGGGCAGCATGGCATCGGACGGGGCGGCGCAAACCGACCTGTCCTATGTGGGGACGGCGCTGTATTCCTATACGGCCGACGAAAACTCGGGCTTCTTCTACCGTGGAACCAACGGGGCCCTGAGTGGCATAACCGTGGGCGATAGCACCAGCAACTTTGACGGCGCGCGCCGTGGCCGCGTGCGGTATGACACCCCTGACTTCAGCGGATTCTCGGCCAGCTTCGCCTATGGCCAAAACATCCTGTCAAGCAGCGATGACGACGACTATTACGACGTGGCGGTGAACTACAACAACACCTTCGCGGGTGGTGTCGAGTTTGCGGCCAGCCTCGCCTATGCCGTGCGCGACTTCGACAATGGGTCGGGCGAGCGCAACGATACCGTGGGGTCGGCCTCGGTGCTGCTGCCCAGCGGGTTCAGCTTTACCGCGGCGGCCGGCAGCCGTGACAACGTCGCAGGCCAGAGCGACCCGAGTTTCTGGTACACCAAGATCGCCTATGAAGGCGACTGGGTGTCCTGGGGCAAGACGGGCGTCGGCATCGACTATTATGATGGGTCGGACTTCGACACTAATGGCTCCAGCACTGAATCCTGGGGCGTCGCCGTGGTCCAGCGGATCGACAGCATCAACACCGATGCCTACCTGAAATACCGCAACCACGATTTCGACGACGGCACATCGTTCGACAAGAACGAAGCCTGGGTTCTGGGCGCGCGCTGGAAGTTCTGATCGCGTCAAACCGTCAATCCAAGCGCCCCGGCCCGGTCCGGGGCGTTTTTTGTAGGGCAGGGCGGCAAATCGGAGCCGAACAGGCACCTTGCCCCTTGCCCTTCGGCGGCTGGGCAAATAGAAGGCGTCAAATTTGCCCGGCGCGCCCGTTTTGCGCGCCCCGAATCCTATGGGGACTACCAGAATGCAGGTTACCGAGACGCTGAACGAAGGTCTGAAACGCGGCTACAACATCGTTGTCACCGCCGCCGAGCTGGACGAGAAGGTCAACGAGAAACTGGCCGAAGCCCAGCCGGAAATCGAGATGAAAGGTTTCCGCAAAGGCAAGGTGCCGATGGCGCTGCTGAAAAAGCAGTTCGGCCAGCGTCTGCTTGGCGAAGCCATGCAAGAGACCATCGACGGCGCCATGAACAAGCATTTCGAGGAGAGTGGCGATCGTCCCGCCCTGCAGCCCCAGGTCAAGATGACCAACGAGGACTGGAAAGAAGGCGACGACGTTCATGTCGAGATGACCTATGAGGCGCTGCCGGAAATCCCCGAGGTTGATCTGAAGTCCGTTAAGCTGGAAAAGCTGGTGGTCAAGGCCGACGACGCCGCCGTGGAAGAGGCTCTGAAGAACCTGGCCGAAACCGCGCAGGATTTCAAAGCCCGCCGCAAGGGCTCGAAGGCGAAAGAGGGCGATCAGGTCGTCATCGATTTTGTCGGCAAGATTGACGGTGAGCCCTTCGAAGGCGGTTCGGCCGAAGACTATCCGCTGGTTCTGGGATCGAACAGCTTCATCCCCGGTTTCGAGGATCAACTGGTCGGCGTGAAGGCCGAAGAGGTGAAGGACGTGACCGTGTCCTTCCCTGAGGAATACGGAGCCGAGCACCTGGCCGGCAAAGAGGCCGTGTTCACCTGCACCGTGAAAGAGGTGAAAGAGCCCGTCGCAGCCGAGATCAACGACGAGCTGGCCCAGAAATTCGGTGCCGAGGATCTGGACGCGCTGAAAAAGCAGATCGCCGCGCGCCTGGAAGCCGAATATGCCGGCGCCTCGCGAGCGGTGATGAAGCGCGCCCTGCTGGACGAGCTGGATAAGATGGTGTCGTTCGATCTGCCGCCGACCCTTGTCGAGGCTGAAGCCAAGCAGATCGCGCACCAGCTGTGGCACGAAGAGAACCCCGACGTCCAGGGCCATGATCACGAAGAGATCGAGCCCACCGAAGAGCACATCAAGCTGGCCGAGCGCCGCGTGCGCTTGGGCCTGCTGCTGGCCGAGCTGGGCCAGAAGGCCGAGGTGGAGGTCACCGATGCCGAGATGACCCAGGCGATCATGAACCAGGCCCGCCAGTATCCGGGGCAAGAGCGTCAGTTCTTCGAATTCGTTCAGCAGAATGCTCAGATGCAGCAGCAACTGCGCGCGCCGATCTTCGAAGACAAGGTCGTCGACTATGTGGTCGAACTGGCCGATGTCACCGAGAAGGAGGTCGGCAAGGACGACCTGCAGAAGGCCGTCGAAGCGCTGGAAGAGGAATAACAATCTCCGTCAGCCGGAAACCGATTGACCGTAATGTTCAAAGGCCCCCGCGCAGGGGGCCTTTTCTTTTGTCTGCCCCGTGTCAGAAGACCCCCCCAAATAAAAAGCGGAGCCGCCTGGAATGGGGCGGCTCCGCATGGGTGGCTTTTGTTCTTATGAGGTGAGGGGGTCAGGCCTCATGAGCAAAAGCACGGGGGGTCTGGAGGAGAGCTGTTTTCTGTTCGGGCGTGAACTGGTCCGACAGCGCCTCGATAAGGTTCAGCACGGCCTGGCGTTCAGATTCGGTCTTGGCCGCGGCCATCTGTTCGACGAAATAGGTTTCGAGCTCGGACAGGGGTTTGTGATCCCGGTTCGCCGGCGACAATTGCGTTGTCTCGATTCTGTCGAACAGGTCGCGGGCCTGCTGGTCGCTCAGGAACACGTCATGGTCGATTCCCGCGTAGTTCCGGATGGACGTGATCCGCTCTTCCGAGCAATCCATCAGGGCAGCCATGGCTACAACCTTGCCCATCGGTTTGGCTGTTCCGACATAGTCATACGGCGCATTGCCCGAACGTTGCAGGACGCGGTTCATGACCGGGTCGATGACGGCCACTGCGTCCATGACGCCGGCTTCCATCGCGTATTCGAAGGAACCGATCATGACCTCGCTGGTAACATAGGACACTGAGTTCTTGCCCCGTCCGCGACCAAGTTTCTTTGTATCGACACAGAAGCGCGTCGCTTCCCACACTTGGGCGCTGCGGATCGGCGGCTCACCATCCAAGATCGAGTTGAACACATCGGCCAGCATATGCGGACCGGTCGTCTGCAAGAGACGCATACAGCCGACAACATCGCCCTCGTCGCTGATGCTGACAACATGGGCAGGATTGAGGTCGTCGAAATGATCGCGTTCCCGGCCATCCTTAATGTTTACTTCCCAGCCCAAGCGATCCCCGAAAACGCGTGCGCGCAGCTTGAACATTTCGTCCAGGACGTCTTTGAATTTGTGCTGGTTGATACCATCAATTACGATGATCATTCCATCCCCCTACAGTCTGGTTACCGTGAAGTTGAGATTAACCAACTTTGGAAACATGACTATTGGGGATTTCCCGTAATTTTCTGCCTTAATTCGGTCAGCCGGGGTAGATCAAGCCCAGGCCGATGGCTCGGCCGATCGCCTGCGCAGTGGTCAGAGCGCCAAGTTTCTCGCGTCCGGACCGCAAGTGGACTTCGACCGTACGGTGAGAAATGCACAGAATATCTCCGATATCCTGCTGTGACTTGCCTTCGGCAACCCATTGCAGAATCTCTTTTTCGCGCGAGGACAGAGTTGGCAGGTACAAGGCTTTGGCCAGAACCCCCGATTGCATCACCGTGTCATGCGCCTGAACCGCCGCCATCTGAAGGTCGCCCATGACATGGCGTTTGAGCTTTTTCCATTCCGAATCCGAGCAGTCTTTGGTGACGCTCAGCAGCCCGCACTCGCCGTAAGGGCCGCGGACGGGGACGGTCAGGCCCCGGTCGGTGATTCCAAAATCATGTGCATCGCGGAATACCGCATTGAACTTGTCATCGTGGTTGAAACGGCTCCAATCGACCGGCGCGATGCTCAGGGCCGATTGGTACAGAGTGGGATCAAGATGATGATAGCCCTGCGTCCCATAGTGTATCTTCCATTCTTCTGGATAGTTGGCATAGCCTTGCACGTCACCCTTCACGGGATGCGTGGTGGCATAGGACGCATAGTCGAAGCCGAGTTCGTTACAGACAGAATCAATGATGTCGAAGGCCGACCGTTCCCCATGGTCAATCGCGGCCAAGTCGATAAGTTTCACCAGTCCAACCTTTGTTCCGTTGGCATTTTCCCCCGAAATGCCGGTTCTGTCCCTTTAATGTATCGACGTTGCGTCAAGTGTTGAGCAAGACGCAAGCTTTTTGTGCATATCATATTGTCGTTTTGGGTGCCATTGCCAACGGTCGGAGCGAATTTTTTGAAACCGTCGAGCGGGATCGCCGCATTGCGGATCGTCATGATCGGATCGCGTCGTAGCCTGGTGACCCCGATAAGTCGGGACGCAGTCCCGTTTCCACCAGCATGCCGCGCGCCTTGGCCTCGGGGTAGTAGCCCTTGGCATAGAGAAATATGGCCCGATCCATGTCGCCGTCCGACAGCATCCAGGCGCCCCGCAGGTATTTCCCGGCAAACTCGAGATTGGTGTCGGCATCCAGCAACCCCTCGGGCTTGCCCTTGTAACCCATTGATCTTGCAGTCGCAGGCAGGATCTGCAGCAGGCCGTAATACGGTCGGTTCACGGCCCAAGGGCGGTGGGTACTCTCGCGGATTGCCAGTTTGTGCACCAATTCCCGTGGCAGCCCGTAGTGGTCGGCCCACTTGTTGATCGATGCCCTCAATTGGGGTGTTTCGTTCGGGTAGAGCGGCGGATCGAATGTCGCGGTGCGCGATACCACGTCCGGGTTCGGGGTGCCGCACGCAGCCAAAGGCGCAACCATAAGCAATTTCAGAAAACCGCGGCGATATTTGTCGGGCATGGGGCTCTCCTGTCACTTTGCAACCATGATAAGATTGCAACACCGCGCTGCAAGCAGACGGCAGCGCGTCGGCTGAATGCTGCCCGATCGGCCAACAAAAGAAAAAGGCCACGCGTCTGCGCGGCCTTTCCCAAAATAGGTTCGTCGAGAACTCAGGCCTTGGCTTCGTCGCCTTCGGCCGGGGCCTCAGCGGCCAGGTCTTCATCGTCCGAAGCGGCCGAGCCGATGTCGTCGAACAGTTCGGCGATCTCGAAATCGGCAGCTGCCTCTTCCTCGGCGGCCAGTTCCTGGATCGATTTGCCCGAGGCCTGCAGTTCGGCTTCTTCTTCCGAACGGGCGACGTTCAGCTTGATCTCGACCTCGACCTCGGGGTGCAGGCGCACTGCAACGGTGTGCAGGCCCAGTTCCTTGATCGGGGCAACCAGCGCGACCTGCTTCTTGTCGACGCTGAAACCGGCTGCGGTTGCGGCTTCGGCGGCGTCACGCGGGGTGACCGAGCCGTACAGCGCGCCAGCGTCCGACGCCGAACGAATCACGATGAACTGCTGACCGTCCAGCTTTTCGGCCAGGGCTTCGGCTTCTTTCTTGGTTTCCAGGTTGCGCGCTTCCAGCTGCGCTTTCTGGGCTTCGAAGGATGCGATGTTGGCTTCCGATGCGCTCAGAGCCTTGCCCTGGGGCAGCAGGTAGTTGCGCGCGTAGCCGGGCTTGACGTCGACGACATCGCCCATCTGACCCAGTTTCGCGACGCGTTCCAGAAGGATAACTTGCATGTCAGTCTCTCCTTACTTCACGGCGTAGGGCAGCAGGGCGAGGAAGCGGGCGCGCTTGATGGCGCGGGCCAGTTCACGCTGCTTCTTGGCCGAAACGGCGGTGATGCGCGACGGAACGATCTTGCCGCGCTCGGAAATGTAGCGCTGCAGCAGACGGGTGTCCTTGTAGTCGATCTTGGGCGCGTTGTCGCCCGAGAACGGGCAGACCTTGCGGCGGCGGAAAAACGGTTTTGCGGCCATGGTTTGGTGTCCTTTCCTCAGGCGTTGATCAACGGCGCTCGCGGCGGCCTTCGCGCTCGTCGCGCTTCTGCATCTGAACCGACGGGCCTTCTTCGTGTTCATCGACCTTGATGGTCAGAACGCGCATCACGTCGTCATGCAGGCGCATCAGGCGCTCCATTTCCTGAACGGCGCCGGCGGGGGCGTCGGTCTTCAGGAAGGCATAGTGGCCCTTGCGGTTCTTGTTGATCTTGTAGGCCATCGTCTTGACGCCCCAGTACTCGCTGTCGACGAGCTTGCCGCCGTTGTCAGCCAGTACGGTGCCAAAGTGTTCGATCAGGCCCTCGGCCTGCGCGTTGGACAGGTCCTGACGCGCGATCATTACATGCTCATACAGTGGCATGTTCACTCCTGTTTGTATCAAGGCGCATTTCATAGGCGGGGCCAGAAACCTTCGCGACCCTGCCACGAGAGGCTGCGCGATTCATGCGATTTGCGAAGGATGGCTCGGTATACACGTTTCTGGCGGGGGGGCAAGACCTGTCGGGGTTTGCGTCTGGGGCCGCCGTTTTTCCACCCCATTAACACCCCGCCGCCCAATTCCTGACGCTTTTCGAGCCGACTCTTTCGACAAATCCGGCACCCACTGGGGCCACTGAACACGGACATGGACAGGGTAAAAGAAGATGGCGGTCACGAACACCAACACGTTCCAGCAGGCACAGACCGGCAAGGCCTATGAAAAATCGGTGCCGGTGCTGATCACCTTCGCTCCAAACTGGAAGGCGCGGCTGGTGCTGTTTCGCGTGGTCGGCGCAGCGCTGATCATCGCGGCTTTCTCGATGTGGCTGATGCCGGGGTCGATTTCCGGTGCAGAGGTCTGGGGGTTCAAGCTGACCGTCTCGATGCTGTTCCTACTGTTGGGGGTCAGCCTGCTGACGATAGAAGTGCTGGACCCGCGTCCCGACGCCTATTTCGATCCGATCCGTCGCGAAGTGCGGGTTTTGCAAAAAAATGAAAACGGTCGCCCCCAAACCGTTCTGCGCCGGTCCTACGAAAGCCTGGGCGGCGCCCGCTTTGCCGACGACCAGGTCGAACTGTTCGAGGTGGATGGCAGCCTGTTGATGAAGCTGCCCTTGCAATCGGCGGATGTCAGCCGAGCGCTCAAGGGTCAACTGAGCGGAAACGTGACGATTTTCGCCTGAAACTCGGTCTGTTCAAAAAAGAACAGAACTTGTGAGATTTAAATGGATTGTGTGCCGCCCATGGGCGGCACATTTTCTTTGGCAAGCAACCCAGTGGGTTTGCGTTTACATTATTTTTGGAGATCGACATGAAAACCACCCTTCTTGCAGCCGCGCTTGCCGCCACTGCCACCGCTGCCTTCGCCGCGCCCGAGAAATACGTTCTGGACTCCAGCCACAGCCAGGTGATCTTCAGCTACAATCATCTGGGCTTTTCGACCACCACCGGCATGTTCTCGGGCTTTGAGGGCGAGATCATGTTCGACCAGGAAGACCCCGCCGCGTCTAGCGTGACCGTGTCGATGCCGGTCATGTCGATGATCACCGGCTGGAAGCCGCGCGAAGATCACTTCATGTCCGAAGACTTCTTTGCAGCGACCGAGGACGAGATGGTGACTTTCACCTCGACCAGCATCGAGGTGACCGGTGAGACCACCGCCAAGATCACCGGCGACCTGACGTTGAACGGCGTGACCAAGCCGGTTGTTCTGGACGCCAAGCTGAACCAGGTGGGCGAGCACCCGATGGCCGGCAAGCCCTGGGCAGGCTTTGACGCGACCACGACACTGGTGCGCAGCGACTTCGGCTTGGGAAAGTTCGCGCCGTTCGTCAGTGATGAAGTTGCAATCCAGATTTCGATCGAGGCACAGAAGGCCGACTGATCCGTTAAAGGATGTGAAAGAGAAAACCGCCGGCGGCCTGAGCTCCGGCGGTTTTTTCATGTACGCGGTGCGCTTATTCGGCGCTGCGCGTGGCGGTCAGATTGACCGCGACGGTAACGCCAAAGGCCAGCGAATCCTCCTGTGGCAGGGTCTTGCCAATGCCGAAATCCAGCCGATTCAGATCGACCGAGCCTGACATCCGCGCTGTGTCGCCCTGCAGGTCTAGGGCGAAGGGCAGCACGATGTCGACGGACTGGCCGCGGATGGTCAAAGGGCCACGCGCCTCGTAGCCGGTCTCGGTCTTGACCAGATCGGCCTGGAACCGGGCGGTGGGAAATTGGGCAGCATCGAAGAAATCGGGGGCCATGGCCTGATCTGTCACGCTGCCCAGGCTCAGCGAGCCGATCGACACCGTCACGTCCACGGTCCCCGCCGGCCCAGGCGCACCAGGGTCGTCGAAGGTGATGGCGGCCGTCCAATCGGCAAACCGGCCGGTCACCGGGTTGCCCAACTGGGTGATCGTGATCCCCAATTCGCCGTCCTGCACCTGCCAGTCCGATTGAACCTCTGCCAATTCTGTAGAGTCAGCATCGGCCTGAGTCCCGGCGCCAAGCATCCCGGTCGCCCAGCCGCCCGCCAGTACCGCGACCCAGACGACCGCTGCCGCGGCTGCTGGCGCCGCAGAATGCGTCTGGTCGGGCGGGGTCGGCGCGTCGGACCGCCCCGGCAGCATCCGGCGCAGGGTCGAATCCTTATCGATGACGTGGTGCTTGAGCGCACCCGCCACGTGCAGAAACAGGGCGACCACCAGCACCAGCATGAACAGCCAATGCAGCGCGGCCATCAATTCGGCGAGGTGCGGAGATTTCGGCACCAGCGGCAGGTTCTGTCCGAATGGCCACAGGATGGGCGCAAAGCCCTCGGTCGCGGCATGGTCGATCCAGCCCGACAGCGGAACCAGCACCAGGGACCCGTACAGCAGCCAATGCACCGCATCGGCGGCGAAGGCCTCGGGCTTGTTGTCGGCGTTCAGCAGACCCGGCTTGGGTTGGCTGAGCGACCACAGGATGCGCGCCAGTGCCACGAAGAACACCGTGATCCCGACGGTCTTGTGCAGCGAAAACAGGCGGGCGGCGCGGGCGATGTCGGCCTCGGACGAGGGGATCGCCGGGTCTGAGATCGCGTGTGCCAGGTCATTGGCGATCCAGCCGAGAGGTAGCGCGGTAAAGATCAGCAGGGCTGTCACCCAGTGAAAGGTCTTGGTCACGCTGCCATAGCTGGCAGGGGTGTTGGTCAGGGGCATGGGTGGTACGCTCCGGAATTGGCTTCTGTGCCAAGGTAGCGGCCCCGCGGGGTGACACAATAGCGTGCTGCGCACAGACAGGGTGCCATAATGCAGAGTGCAGGCAAAGCTTGTGCCAGACCGCCACTCGGTTTACACCCCGCGCAACCTGACGTCATCCAAGAGGTCGCAATGACAATCGCGTTTGTTTTTCCGGGGCAGGGCGCCCAGACCATCGGCATGGGCAAGGCGCTGGCCGATACCTATCCCGCCGCCAAAGCCGTGTTCGACGAGGTGGACGAGGCGCTGGGCGAGAAGCTGAGTACCCTGATCTGGGAGGGCGACATCGAAACCCTGACCCTGACGCAGAACGCGCAGCCGGCGCTGATGGCCACGTCGATTGCGGCGATGCGCGCGCTGGAGATCGAGGGCGTTCAGGTCACTCGGGCGGCTTTCGTCGCGGGCCATTCTTTGGGTGAATATTCGGCTCTGGCTGCGGCCGGCGCGCTCAGCGTGGCCGACACGGCTCGCCTGTTGCGCACCCGCGGTCAGGCCATGCAAAGCGCCGTGCCGGTGGGCGAGGGCGCGATGGCCGCGATCCTGGGGCTGGACCTGGATGCGGTGCGTGCCGTGGCCGAGGAAGCGGCACAGGGCGACGTGTGCCAAGCCGCCAACGACAACGATCCCACGCAGGTCGTGGTGTCGGGGGCGAAGGCTGCCGTCGAACGCGCGGCCGAGATCGCGAAGGCAAGGGGCGCCAAGCGCGCCGTGATGCTGCCGGTCAGCGCCCCGTTCCATTGCGCCCTAATGCGGCCCGCCGCCGAAGTGATGGCCGAAGCGCTGGCAAGCGTCGAAATCAAGGCGCCGGCTGTTCCTCTGGTGGCCAATGTCCGCGCCGAGGCGGTGACCGATCCCGACCTGATCCGGCAATTGCTGGTCGAACAGGTCACCGGTTCGGTCCGCTGGCGCGAATCCGTTCAGTACATGGTGGCCCAGGGCGTGACCGAAGCTTGGGAGATAGGCGCGGGCAAGGCGCTGTCGGGCATGATCCGCAAGATCGATCGGGCCGTGGCCTGCACCGCCGTTGGCACGCCGGAAGACGTTCAAAAAGCGCTGCAGGCAGGCGAATAACCTAAAGTTGGTCCGACAGGACACTCGAAAAGGATACAGGTATGTTTGATTTGACTGGAAAATGCGCTCTGATCACCGGGGCTTCGGGCGGGATCGGGGGCGAGATCGCACGAACCTTGCACGCCGCAGGGGCCACTGTGGGCCTGTCGGGCACGCGCGTAGAGCCGCTGCAGAAACTGGCGGATGAACTGGGCGAGCGTGCTCATGTCCTGCCGTGCAACCTGGGTGACGCCGAGGCCGTGGCCGCGCTGCCGAAGCAGGCCGCCGAGGCCATGGGGTCCGTTGATATTCTGGTCAACAACGCAGGGATAACCCGCGACAACATTTTCATGCGCATGTCTGATGAGGAATGGCAGAGCGTGATCGACGTGAACCTGACCGCGACCGCCAAGCTGTGCAAAGGCGTTCTGCGGGGCATGATGAAGGCGCGTTGGGGGCGCATCATCAACATCTCGTCCGTTGTCGGTGCAACCGGCAACCCGGGTCAGGTGAACTATGCCGCGTCCAAGGCGGGCATGGTCGGCATGACCAAGTCGCTGGCCTACGAGGTCGCAAGCCGGGGCATAACAGCAAATGCGGTTGCGCCGGGTTTCATCACGACCGCGATGACCGAAAAGCTGACCGACGACCAGAAGGCCGGCATCCTGGCGCAGGTGCCCGCCGGTCGGATGGGCGAACCGTCGGAAATCGCGGCGGCCGTGCTGTATCTGGCAAGCCCCGAGGCGGGCTATGTGACCGGAACCACCTTGCATGTGAACGGCGGCATGGCCATGTTGTAGGCGCATCGCGGGGCAGGTGCGAAAGCGTTTGCCTCTTGCGTCGTCTGTGCTATAGGCGGCGCATGTAATTAGGGGCCGGGCGTTCAGGTCGGCCTTCTACTTTCCCGGAGACCCGGGACCCAAACCGCCCGGATCGGGCAAATCAAGGCCACCCCGAGCGGGCAAGGGCAGAACCGGGCAGACCGCCCTGAAATGGAATGAGGAATAGACATGAGCGACGTCGCAGATCGCGTTAAAAAGATCGTTGTTGAGCACCTGGGTGTTGAAGAGGACAAAGTCACCGAGAACGCGTCCTTCATCGACGATCTGGGCGCGGACAGCCTGGACACCGTTGAACTGGTCATGGCTTTCGAAGAAGAGTTCGGCATCGAGATCCCCGATGATGCAGCCGAAACCATCCAGACCTTCGGCGACGCCGTGAAGTTCATCAGCGAAGCTTCCTGATCGCTTTGAATTATTGGGAAAACGGCGCTTCCGGGCAACGGAGGCGCCGTTTTTCTTTGCGCCGGCCATTTCCGGCTTGCCTCGCACGGCCAGGATTTGCTCTGCTCTGGATGTAGGCAGGTTCTGAACGGGCAAGGGCATGATAAGATCCACCCCGACGATCAATACCGCGCGGCTGACCCTGCGCGGGATGCGACCCGAGGATTTCGAGCGGTTCGCCCACATTTGGCGCGACCCAGATGTCGTGCGTCATATCGGCGGCAAGCCCCGCACACGCGGCGAGGCCTGGGATTCCTTTCTACGCAATGCGGGCCATTGGCAGATGGCCGGGTTCGGCCAATGGGGCGTTCTGCTGCAATCGAATCGCACTTTGATAGGTCAGGCGGGGTTCTTTTTCGGCAACCGCTGTCTGGGCGAGGACTTCGACACCTTCCCCGAAGCCGGCTGGGTCCTGGCGCCCGAGGCGCATGGGCAAGGCTACGGGTTCGAGGCCGCGCAGGCCGCGCATGACTGGTTCGACCGGATCATGCCGGGTCCGCTGGTGGCGATGATAGATGCCGATCATCAGCCGTCGCAGCGACTGGCCGCCAGGCTGGGCTATGTCGCACTGCGCGAAACCCGGTTTCGCGACACGACCGTCAAACTGTTTCGTCGGGATGGCCCGCCCGCGCGTTTCTGAAACGCAACTTTCCGCTTGTTGCCGCAAATGGCTCTCAGTTTGCCGAAACTGGGAAGCGAAGGCCGTTGGCGGCCGCCTATGCTATCGTGGAAATCCGGAACGACTGGGCAGAGGAGTTGGCTCATGAGGATCTATCCCACGATGGAATTGCAGAATGGGCGGTGCGTAACCCTGGAAAAGGGCCGCCTGGACGAGGCGCTGATCTGGCATGTCGATCCGGTGGAAACCGCCCAAGGCTGGGCCGCGGCGGGGGCGGAATGGATGCACCTGACCGATTTCGACGCGATCGAAGGTTGCGACACGAACTCTGTGCTTGTCGAGCAGATCATCCGCAGCGCCGAACTGCCTGTTCAACTGGCGGGCGGGTTCCGCTCGCGCGAGCAGGTCGAGCGTTGGATCGACAAAGGGGCGGGCCGCATCGTAATCGGCACCCTGGCGGCGCGTGATCCCCATCATTTCAAAGAGTTGGCCAAGCTATACCCAGACCAGATCGTGTTGGCCGTGGACGTGTGGCAGGGTTACGTGATGACGGACGGCTGGCGCACCCAAAGTGCGTTCACCCCGGAGGCTTTCATCGAAGCGTTTGCCGATGCTCCGCTGGCTGCCATTCTGGTCACCGATATCGACAGCGACATGGAGGATGTCGAGGCGCAGTTGGGCCTGATTTCGGGGCTGGCCGCGCATTCGCGCACACCGGTGATCGCCAGCGGCGTCGTGCGCAGCAGCGACGACATCTCGCGTCTGGCGTACATCCCCAATATCTCGGGTGCTTTGGTCGGGCGGGCGCTGTTCCGCAAGACGGTCGACTTGTCCGAGGCTTTGGCGGTAGCCAAAACCGCCCATGAACCTGTAGCGCAATTCCAGTAACGCAACAAATCCGTCCGGGCCGCCTCTGACAGGTTGTCGGGGGCAGTTCCTGTAGTTTTGCCTTGGCCGTGCGCGGTGTGCGCCGCGAAGGCGGGCGGCAGGCTGCCTGTGCGGAATACGCTGTTGCTCTTGCCCCCGGACCCTTGGCCGGGGTATGAGCGGTTCTCAAACAGCAAGCAGGCAAGAGGCATTTCATGCGCAGAGTCGTTGTAACCGGTCTGGGATTGGTCACTCCACTGGCCAGCGGGGTCGAGGAAACCTGGTCGCGGCTGCTGGCCGGCGAGTCGGGTGCCGGCCCGATCACCTTGTTCGATGCCGAAGCCGCAGGGGTCACCACGACCTATGCCTGCGAAGTGCCGCGTGGCGATGGCACCGACGGGACCTTCAACCCCGATGACTGGATGCCGCCCAAGGAACAGCGCAAGATCGAGGATTTCATCCTGTATTCGATCGCTGCGGCCGAGATGGCCTGCAAGGACGCGAACTGGCTGCCCGAGGACGAGGAAGAGCGTCTGCGCACCGGCGTTCTGATCGGGTCAGGCATCGGCGGTCTGGGCTCGATCGCTGAGACCGCCAATCTGATCCGCGACAAGGGTCCGCGCCGCGTGTCGCCGTTTTTCATCCCGGGCGCGCTGATCAACCTGGCCTCGGGTCAGGTCTCGATCCGCTTTGGCTTCAAGGGTCCGAACCATTCGGTCGTGACCGCCTGTTCGACCGGTGCCCACGCGATCGGCGATGCCAGCCGTATCATCCGCTCGGGCGATGCCGACGTGATGATCGCCGGCGGCGGCGAGGGCTGCATCTGCGAGATCGGTATTGCCGGCTTCAACGCCTGTAAGGCATTGTCGACCAAATATGCCGATAACCCCAAGGCCGCCAGCCGCCCCTATGACGTCGATCGCGACGGTTTCGTGATGGGCGAGGGCGCCGGAATCGTGGTTTTGGAAGAATACGAGCACGCCGTGGCCCGCGGCGCTAAGATCTATGCCGAGGTTCTGGGCTATGGCATGTCGGGCGACGCCTATCACATCACCGCGCCGGCCGAGGATGGCGACGGGGCGGAGCGCTCGATGAAGGCGGCGCTGCGCAACGCGGGGCTCGAGCCGAAGGATCTGGACTATATCAACGCGCATGGCACCTCGACCATGGCCGACACGATCGAATTGGCCGCGGTTGAACGCCTGCTGGGCGAATACGCTAGCAAGGCGACGATGAGTTCGACCAAATCGGCCACCGGTCACCTGCTGGGGGCCGCAGGCGCGATCGAGGCGATCTTCTCTATCCTGGCGATCCGCGATCAGGTGGCCCCGCCGACGATCAACCTGGACAACCCCGAGGTGGAAACGCCGATTGACCTGGCGCCGAATACCAAGCGCGAGCGTGAAATCAACGTGGCGCTGTCGAACTCGTTTGGGTTCGGCGGTACCAATGCCAGTGTGATTTTCGGAAAGGCGAAATAGATGTGGCGCGCGCTGGCCTCGAACATGCTGACCCTGCTGGTGGTCGGGATGTTCCTGCTGGGCGGGCTGATCCTGTGGGGGCAGTCGCAGTACAAGGCTGAAGGCCCTCTGGAAACCGCGATCTGCCTGCAGGTCAAAAGCGGTAGCAACATGACCGGCGTCAGCCGCCAGTTGGAAGATCAAGGCGCGATCAGCAGTGCCACGATCTTTCGCTTGGCCGCCGACTACACAGACAAGGCGCAGCGGCTGAAGGCGGGCAGCTTTCTGATCCCCGAAGGTGCCTCGATGGCCGAGATCATCGACGAGATCACCCGCAGCGGCGCCAGCACCTGTGGCACCGAGATCGAATATCGCATCGGCGTGACCCGGACGCAGATCCGCGTGCGTGAACTGGACCCGGCGACGCTGGAGTTTGTCGAGATCGCCTTGTTCGTGGTGGGTGAAGAGGACGCGCCGGAGATCTACCAGGAAAAGCGGAACAATCCTGACACGCGCTATCGCGTGTCCGTGGCCGAGGGTGTGACCAGCTGGCAGGTGGTCGAGGGGCTGAAGGCGGCGGACGCGTTGACCGGAGAGGTGGCCGAACTGCCGCCCGAAGGCATGCTGGCCCCCGACAGCTATGAGATTTCGCCCGGTGACGACCGCACCGCGCTGCTGCAGCAGATGCAGGACAAACAGCAGGCCCGCATCGCTCAGGTCTGGGAGACCCGTCAAGACGGTCTGCCGATCGAGACGCCGGAGGAGATGCTGATCCTGGCCTCGATCATCGAGAAGGAGACCGGCATCCCGGAAGAGCGCGGCCAGGTGGCCAGCGTGTTCATCAACCGTTTGCGCAAGGGCATGAAGCTGCAGACCGATCCCACGGTGATCTATGGTGTGACCAAGGGGCAGGGCGTTCTGGGCCGGGGTCTGCGGCGCAGCGAACTGCGGCGGGCGACCCCGTGGAACACCTATCTGATCGATGGATTGCCGCCCACGCCGATTGCCAACCCGGGACTGGCCAGCTTGCAGGCCGCCGTCGCACCGGACGAGACCGACTATGTCTTCTTCGTGGCTGATGGAACCGGCGGACATGCCTTTGCGGAAACTCTGCAGGAGCACAACCGCAATGTCGCCAAGTGGCGTGAGATCGAGGCCGAAAGGAACGGGTCGGGGAACTGATCCGCGCGGGCCCGAGAAGGGTGATCAGGCCGAATAAGACGATCTGTCTGGTTTGAACGTTCGACGAATATTCAGGACTCGATGGCCGGCGCGCATGGGGGCATGCGCGCCGGTCTTTTGTTACGCCGCCGATTTGCGGCGCGGACGGCGCCGACGGTTCGCAGCGCAATTTGCGCCTTGCGGCTTTGGCCCACGGCGCCGATTGCGCTGACGTCCACCGGGTTTGGCAGTGGCCGCGGCCTCGGGGGCCGTTCCGCTGGCCACGGGAATTTCGATCTTCATCAGCTTCTGAATTTGACGCAGCAGATCGTATTCATCCGGGGCGCAGAAGGCGATGGCTTCGCCTTCGCGACCCGCACGCGCGGTGCGGCCGATTCGGTGGACATAGTTGTCGGGCACCTCGGGCAGGTCATAGTTGATCACATAGGCCACGCCCGGAATGTCGATGCCGCGGGCTGCCACATCGGTGGCGACCAGCACGGTGATCTCGCCCTCGCGGAAGGATTTGATGGCGCGGTCGCGCTGGCCCTGGCTTTTGTTGCCGTGGATCGAGGCGGCGTTGTAGCCGTCGGCCACCAGCCCCTTCATCAGCTTTTCCGCGCCGTGCTTGGTGCGCGAAAACACCAGCGTCAGGGCCTCGGTGTCGCGCGAGAGGATCTCGCGCAGCTTGGCGGGTTTTTCCGGCTTTTCAACGAAATGCACCGACTGGGTGATCTTGTCGGCCGCCTTGCCCGGAGGCGAGACCTGCACCCGTTGCGGGTTGGTCAGGTAGGCGCGGCTGAGTTCCTCCATCTGCTTGGGCATGGTGGCCGAGAACAGCATGGTCTGGCGCGGGGTGCCAAGTTCGGGCGCGATCCGGCGCAGGGCGTGGATGAAGCCCATGTCGAGCATCTGGTCGGCCTCGTCCAGCACCAGATGCCGGACCTGGCCGAGATCCACCGCGCCGCGCTCCATCAGGTCGATCAGGCGCCCGGGGGTGGCGACGAGGATGTCGGTGCCGCGCGACAGGAACATGATCTGCTTGTTGATCGACTGGCCTCCGACGACGGTAGCCACGCGCAGTTTCGTCTTTTTGGTGAGCGTGCGCAGGCTGTCGGCGATCTGGTTCACCAGTTCGCGGGTGGGGGCGAGGATCAAGGCCTTGGCGGTTTTCGGCGCCGGTTTGCCGGGCTGGGCCAGAAGGTGGTCGATCAGCGGCAGGCCAAAGGCCAGCGTCTTGCCGGTGCCGGTCTGGGCGAGGCCCAGGATGTCATGACCTTCCAGGGCCAGCGGGATGGCCTGGTTCTGGATCGGGGTCGGTTGGGTGAATTTGGCGCGTTCAAGCGCGTCGTTCAGGGCTGGCGCAAGGCCAAGCATGTCGAAATCGAACAAGTAGTCTTCCTTTGTGGTCCGCGCCTGCATCTGCAATGCGCACACGAGAGTCACTGATCGCGCGGGATGCGCGACCGGCAGGGGTTGTGCGTGGCCTCGGGATCAGCAGGCGAATCCTGCGGCATCCGGCCGACGCGTCGAGAACCCTGCGTGAATGGGAACTGGAGATATGGGGCGCTGTCGGACCTCGGTTCTGGTCCGCGTGCTCACGCGGCAGCGCTGCAGGACACATGAGGGCTGCGGCGTGGAATGTCAAGCCGCGTCGGCGGATTGGTGTGGAGCGGCGGCTTGTGTGGTATCTGGGCTGGGCCGTGTGAGGGGGTGGAAATTGAGATTTTGTTAACCCCGACAGTACGTTACCCGTTGCGCGCTGTTGCGCGGCACCTTGACATGGCGCACTGTTTCGCGTATAAGTTGTGTCATGCTAGAAGAAGTGGGCAACGGCCCCGGGGCAACCCGGCGGCCGTTTTTCATTTCTCTCGTGCGGAGATCACTCACGCATGAGGTCACAGGCAAACATGACTTTGATTACCCCGGAAGAGCGGATGTCCCGGACGGCCGAGCTGTTGCAGTCGTTGGAGGTGTCCATTCGCGGTTTGCGGCAAGCGGCGGAAGACCTGCGCAGGCGGATCGAGGCCGGGGAGGATGCAGACCTTGCGAGTTCAGCCAGACAACTCGGACAGCTAGAGGGGCTGATCCGAAGTTGCCAGAAAGTGGAGACAAGCTTTGTCGAACAATGTCACAGACAAGCGGGAATTGCCCAAGGGGGCTATGCGCTCGACCTGGAGCGGGCCCGCTCTGAAATCGGGTGCCGATTGGCTCGCCTCCGCGCCTGCTGCGGTGCGGGACAGGTTCCTGAGTGAAATCGGGGAGGGGGGGCTGTGTGCCCTCCCTTTCCTGTTCGAGTTCTGGGCACTGCCGCATCAATTGCCGCCCGAGGGCGACTGGAGGTCCTGGGTCATCATGGGCGGGCGCGGCGCGGGCAAGACGCGGGCCGGGGCCGAGTGGGTGCGACAGGTGGTCGAGGGGGCCAAGCCGTTTGATGAGGGTGAGGCCAAGCGCGTGGCGCTGGTGGGCGAGACCTTTGACCAAGTGCGCGACGTGATGATCTTTGGCGACAGCGGGATCATGCAGTGCTCGCCCCCCGACCGGCGGCCGCAGTGGAAGGCGTCGGAACGCAAGCTGGTCTGGCCCAACGGGGCCGAGGCGCAGGCGTTTTCGGCGCATGACCCCGAGGGGCTGCGGGGGCCGCAGTTTGATGCGGCCTGGGTGGATGAGTTGGCCAAGTGGAAAAAGGCGGGCGAGACCTGGGACATGCTGCAATTCGCGTTGCGTCTGGGGGAGCGGCCGCGGGTCTGCATCACCACGACGCCGCGCAACGTGAAGGTTTTGAAGGATCTGCTGGCTGCGCCGTCGACGGTGATGACCCATGCGCCGACCGAGGCGAACCGGGCCAACCTGGCGGAGTCATTTCTGGAGGAGGTGCGCGCGCGTTATGCGGGCACGCGGCTGGGGCGGCAGGAGTTGGACGGCGTGCTGCTGGCCGATGCCGAGGGGGCGTTGTGGACCGGCTCGATGTTGGATGCGGCGCGGGTCAAGGCGGTGCCCGAGCTGGACCGCGTGGTGGTGGCGCTGGACCCGGCGGTGACGGGCGGATCGGGCGCCGATGCCTGCGGGATCTTGGTGGTCGGCGCGCAGCTGCAGGGGCCGCCCGAGGACTGGCGCGCCTATGTGCTGGCCGACCGGACGGTGCAGGGCGCGGGCCCGGCAGGCTGGGCGCGCGCGGCGATCGACGCGATGGACGAATTCGGGGCCGAGCGGCTGGTGGCCGAGGTCAATCAGGGCGGGCAGTTGGTAGAAGAGGTGGTGCGGCAGGTGGACCCTCTGGTCCCGTTCCGGGCGGTGCGGGCCTCGCGCGGGAAGGTGGCGCGGGCCGAGCCGGTGGCGGCGCTCTATGAGCAGGGGCGGGTGTTCCATGTCGCCGGGCTGGACGCGCTGGAGGAGCAGATGTGCCAGATGACCGCGCGCGGGTTCGAGGGGCAGGGCTCGCCCGACCGGGTCGATGCGCTGGTCTGGGCGTTGCATGAGCTGGTGGTGGCACCGGCGGCGGCATACCGGCGGCCGAGGGTGCGGGTTTTGTGATCAGCCCCTGGGCTTTTCGAACTTCGCGAAGGCCTCGGCATAGTCGGGGTGCCAGCGCGAGAGGGCGGGGCGGTTGTGAATGATGTCCTCGGCGGCCCATTGAACGCGACGGCGGTCGCGTTCGGCATCGACGTCGTTGTCGGGGCAGAGGATGTAGAAATCGCCATGGGCCATGCGGTCCAGGAAATAGTCGACGGTCTGCTCGCTGGTCCAGGCGGCGGCTGGTTTTTCCGGCAGGAATGACGCGACCATGCCGGTATAGGTAAAGCCCGGAACGAAGAGATGCGCGGAGATCGGCGCGCCGGCCTCGCGCAGCTCGTGCGCGAGCTGTTCGGTCAGCGTTTTGACGGCGGCCTTGGACACGTTGTAGCCGGGGTTGCCCGGCGGGGTGGTGATCCCCTGCTTTGACCCGGTGTTGATGACGACGGCCGGGCGGTCAGCCTCGATCATGCGGGGCAAAAAGGCGTGGACGCCGCGCAGAACCCCCAGAAAGTTCACTTCGAGAACTCTCTGCCAGTTGTCAAATGACTCCCATGTTTTCGTCGGCAGGCTGATCCCTGCATTGTTCATCAAAACGGCGACTTGCCCGGCGGCGAAAGCTGTGTCGGCCAGGTTTTCCATGTCGGCTTGAGAGGTGACATCCGCCGGCACCGCGGTGATGTTTACCGCGTCAAAGCCCGCTTTGAGGTCTTTCGTTGTTTCGTCGAGCGCCTGTCCCGGAAGGTCGGCGAGTATGACGTCCAGCCCTGCTTGAGCAAAACGCTGTGCCGCGACGCGCCCGACTCCACTGGCGGCGCCGGTCACGACGGCGATCCCGCCGGTTTCAATTGCACGTTTGTACATGACTGGTCCCTCCTGATAGATTGACGACGAGGGTAGCGCATTTCTGGTTGATGCCGAGGTAAAACCTGAAGGCATAGGCTCCGACGCCGTTGCGCAACCGCCGTACGCCTCATTCCCGAGGCTTAAAGATCTTTCCGTCATAACTCCTTTTAACAAGCCGGGCAGAGCGGCGGCAGAAAGGAGCATCTGGACATGGTATTCGATTTCTTGCGTCGTGGATCGGCTGAGAAGGCCCCCGAGGCAAAAGTAAGCGCAGCCGGGCCGGTGGTGGCCTGGCAGACCGGCGGTCGCGTTGCCTGGAGCCCGCGGGACACAGCCTCGCTGACGCGCGCGGGGTTCACGGGCAACCCGGTGGGGTTCCGGTCGGTCAAGCTGATTGCCGAGGCCGCGGCGGCGCTGCCTCTGGTGCTGCAGGACGACGCGCAACGGTACGAGACGCACCCGGTTCTGCGCCTGATGCGCCGTCCGAACGCGGCGCAGGGCAAGGCCGAGCTGCTGGAGGCGCTGTTCGGGCAGTTGCTGCTGTCGGGCAACGCCTATGTCGAGGCGGTGCAGGCCGAGGGCGGGCTGCCGGTCGAGCTGCATGTGCTGCGCTCGGACCGGATGAGCGTGGTGCCGGGGGCGGATGGCTGGCCCAGGGCCTATGACTACACCGCCGGGGGCAAGACGCACCGGTTCCCGGCCGAAGCCATCTGCCACATCAAGTCGTTCCACCCGCAGGATGACCACTATGGCTTTTCGCCCCTGCAGGCGGCGGCGATGGCGATCGACGTGCACAACAGCGCCTCGCGCTGGTCGAAATCGCTGTTGGACAATGCCGCGCGGCCTTCGGGGGCGCTGGTGTGGAAGGGCGGCGACGGGCAGGGCGTGATGGCCGAAGAGCAGTTCCGCCGCCTGAGCGACGAGATCGAGGCGAACTATCGAGGGGCGCGCAACGCCGGGCGTCCGATGGTTCTGGAAGGGGGGCTAGATTGGAAGCCGATGGGCTTTTCCCCTTCGGACATGGAGTTTCAGAAGACCAAGGAAGCCGCCGCCCGCGAGATCGCGCTGGCCTTTGGTGTCCCGCCGATGCTGCTGGGGATCCAGGGCGACGCGACCTATTCGAACTATCAGGAGGCCAACCGGGCGTTCTATCGCCTGACCGTTCTGCCCCTGGTGACGCGGGTGGCGGCGGCGTTGTCGGACTGGCTGTCGGGCTTTACCGGCGAAGATCTGGTGCTGAAGCCCGATCTGGACCAGGTGCCGGCGCTGGCGGCGGAACGCGATGCGCAATGGGCGCGGGTGGCCAATGCCGATTTCCTGACCGATGCCGAAAAGCGTGCTCTGCTGGGCCTGCCGGCGCTGGCGGAGACGGCGGATGGCTGACACGCCGGGATACCCGCCCTTTGACTGCGCGCCGGGCCTGCGTCTGGCCGCGCACGAGAGGGTGGCCGAGATCCAGCATGCGCATCTGTGCAGGCGGCTGGATCAGATCGAGGAAATGATGGAACGGCTGGAGCGGCGGTTGTGGCTGACGGTCTATGGCGTGGCGGCGGTGATCCTCGCGCAGGCGTTCCAATCTTTCCTGACGGTGGCGCCATGAATTCAGTGGCTTACGAGGAGTTTTTCATGGATTTGGAACGCAAGTTCGCGCGGTTCGGCGATGGGCTGTCGGTGACCGAGGACGCGGTGATCGAGGGCTATGCCAGCCTGTTCGGCCAGGTCGATCAGGGCCGCGACGTGGTGCAGAAAGGTGCCTATGCCGCATCGCTGGCCGGGCTGAAGGCGGCCGGTCAGCGGGTCAAGATGCTCTGGCAGCACGATCCGACGCAGCCCATCGGCGTGTGGGACGAGGTGCGCGAGGATGAGCGCGGGCTGTGGGTCAAGGGGCGGTTGCTGGAAAGCACCCAGAAGGGGCGCGAAGCGGCCGAGCTGATCCGCGCGGGTGCGCTGGACGGGCTGTCGATCGGCTATCGCACAAAGCGGGCCGCGAAGGATGACAAGGGCCGACGGCTCTTGACGGAACTGGAGCTGTGGGAGGTGTCGCTGGTGACCTTCCCGATGCTGCCCAGTGCGCGGGTGGCGGCAAAGGGGACGGACCTCGATGCCGAGGACACCTGGCGCAGTATTGCCGAGGTGTTCGAGAACGCCCGGCAGGAGCTGGCGCGAACCTAGCGCGCCTCAACCCCCACCCAGAAAGGAAGTGCTGATGAGCAAGACCGAGATCGCGGCCTTGACCGGAGAGGGTGTGCCCCTGGTTCAGGAGGTGAAGCAGGCGATGGCTAGCTTCGTGAGTGAATTCAAGGGCCTGAAGGCTGAAGTTCAACATAAACTGCAACAGACAGAAGAGCGACTGACCATGCTGGATCGTAAATCAACCATTGCGGCGCGCCCGCATCTTGCGGCCTCGACCCTGGAGGAAGCGCCGCACCAGAAGGCCTTTGACGCCTATGTGCGCTCGGGCGACGACGATGCCCTGCGCGGGCTGGAGATGGAGGCCAAGTCGCTGTCGACGGCCGTCAACAGCGATGGCGGTTACCTAGTCGATCCGCAGACCGCCGAGATGATCAAGTCGGTGCTGAAATCCACCGCGTCGATCCGCTCGATCGCGTCGGTCGTGAATGTCGAGGCCAATTCGTTCGACGTGCTGATCGACCACACCGATGTGGGCGCGGGCTGGGCCGATGAAACCGCGGCCGCCTCCGAGACCGGCACCCCGTCGATCGACCGCATCTCGATTCCGCTGCACGAGCTGAGCGCGCTGCCCAAGGCCTCGCAGCGGCTGCTGGATGACAGCGCATTCGACGTCGAGGGCTGGCTGGCGGGCCGTATCGCCGACAAGTTCGCCCGCGCCGAGGCGGCGGCCTTCATCAACGGTGACGGCATCGACAAGCCGAAGGGCATCCTGAGCCATCCGGCGGTGGACAACGACGTCTGGACCTGGGGCAACCTGGGCTATGTGCCCACCGGTGTTGCGGGGGGTATCGATGCGGATGCGATCGTTGACGTGGTCTATGCGCTGGGCGCTCAGTACCGCGTGAACGGCACCTTCGTGATGAACTCGAAAACCGCGGGTGTAATCCGCAAGCTCAAGGATGCCGACGGCCGCTTCCTGTGGTCCGACGGCCTGGCCGCCGGCGAGCCCGCGCGCCTGATGGGCTATCCGGTGCTGATCGCCGAGGATATGCCCGATCCGGGCACCGACAGCTTCTCGATCGCGTTCGGTGACTTCTCGGCCGGCTATACCATCGCCGAGCGGCCTGACCTGCGCGTGCTGCGCGATCCGTTCAGCGCCAAGCCGCATGTCCTGTTCTACGCCACCAAGCGCGTGGGTGGCGACATCAGCGACTTTGCCGCGATCAAGCTGGTGAAATTCGGCACCGCCTAAGCGGTGACGGATCCGGGGGGCCGGTGGGCCGGTCCCTCGGGCGGCGGGCGCGGGCCGGGGTGAGATCCCCCGCGTTGTCTAGCTGCTCCCCTCCGTCCGAGCAACGTGGGGCGGCACGTGCCCGCCATTTTCCAAGGATGCGGCCCCCGGAGGGGTCCGAGATTGCGGAGTGAATGGATGATGTTGATCGAAGAAACCGCCATCGCGGATGCGGCGCTGCCGGTGGATCAGTTCAAGGCGCATCTGCGGCTGGGCACGGGATTTGCCGAGACCAGCCTGCAGGACGACGTGTTGAAAGGGTTCCTGAGGGCGGCGATGGCCGCGATCGAGGCGCGCACGGGCAAGGTGCTGATATCGCGCAGTTTCACCTGGATGCTAAGCCGGTGGCGCAACGACGCGGGCGAGGTCCTGCCGGTTGCGCCGGTGACGAGTATCGACGCGGTGATGCTGACTGACGCGCTGGGCGCCGAGCAGGTGGTGGCGCCCGGGACCTACCGCCTGGAGCGGGACAGCCAGCGTCCCTGCCTGCGGCCGATGGGGGCTCGCCTGCCCGCCATTCCCAACGGTGGAGAGGCGACCATCGCGCTGACGGCCGGGATGGCGGCGGACTGGGGCGGACTGCCGGCCGATCTGGGGCAGGCGGTGCTGCTGCTGGCGGCGCATTACTATGAATACCGCGACGAGACCAGCCTGGGCGACGGTTGCATGCCCTTCGGCGTGACCAGCCTGATCCAGCGCTTTCGCATGGTGCGCTTTGGCGCGGGGGTGATGCAATGAGCGTGCCCCGTCTGAACAGGCAGTTGGTGCTGGAGGCCCCGGTGCGGGTGGCCGACGGTGCGGGCGGCTATGCCGAGACATGGACACCTCTGGGCACGCTGTGGGCCAAGGTGACGGCCCGCACGGGGGCGGAACGCGCGGTCGCGAATGTGCCGGTGTCGCGCGTGAGTTACCGCATCGTTGTGCGCGGCGCGCCCGAAGGGTCGTCGATGCGCCCGGCGCCCGATCAGAGGTTTCGCGAGGGCGAGCGGCGCTTCGTGATCCGTGCCGTGGCCGAATACGACGCGGCCGGGCGCTATCTGACCTGTTTCGCGGATGAGGAGGTGGCGGCATGAGCTATGGCGTTTCGGCGGCGCTGCAGGCGGCGGTGTTCCAGCAATTGGTGGCGGATGCCCAGGTGGGCGCGCTGAGCGGCGGCGCGATCTATGACGCGGTGCCTTCGGGGACGGTTCCTCAGACCTACGTGACGCTTGGCCCCGAAGAGGTGCGCGAGGCTTCGGACAAGACGGGGCAGGGAACTTTGCATCGCTTCACCGTATCTGTGGTCTCGGAGGCCGCCGGGTTCGGCGCGGCCAAGACGCTGGCTGGGGCCGTGTGCGACGCGCTGGACGACGCCGCATTGACGCTGGATCGGGGGCGGCTGGTGGGGCTGTGGTTCGAGCGGGCCTCGGCCCGGCGCACCGGGACCGGCGGCGCGATCCGGCAGATCGACCTGAGATTCCGCGCCCGCGTGGAAGACAACTAAGCAATCAATGGAGAGAGCATATGGGTGCCCAGAACGGTAAGGACCTGCTGGTCAAGGTGGACATGAACGGCACGGGTCTGTTCGAAACAATCGCGGGGCTGCGGGCCACGCGTATCAGTTTCAACGCCGAAAGCGTGGATGTCACCACGTTGGAAAGCCAGGGCGGCTGGCGCGAGTTGCTGTCGGGGGCGGGGGTCAAGTCGGCCTCGATTTCCGGATCGGGCGTGTTCAAGGACGCCGGCACGGATGAACGCGCGCGGCAGTTGTTCTTTGATGGTGAAACGCCCGCCTTCCAGGTGATCATTCCCGATTTCGGCATCGTCGAAGGCCCGTTCCAGGTGACCGGGATCGAGTATGCGGGCTCGCACAATGGCGAGGCGACCTATGAGATGAGCCTGGCCAGCGCCGGCGCCCTGACCTTTGTGGCGCTGTGATGGTCAATCCGTGGGCGGGAGAGGTGGCGCTGGTGATCGATGGCCAGCGTCGGGTGCTCAAGCTGACGCTGGGCGCGTTGGCTGAGCTGGAGCAGGAGCTGGGCGCAGGGTCGCTGGTGGAACTGGTGCAGCGGTTTGAGGGCGGCGCCTATTCCAGCGGTGACGTGCTGGCGCTGATCCTGGCGGGGCTGCGCGGAGGCGGGGCGGATGTGACCCGCGCCGACATGCTGCGGGCCGAGATCGAGGGCGGCCCGATGGCCGCGGCGCGGGCGGCGGCCGAGCTGCTGGCGCGGGCCTTCATGGTGCCGGGTGAGTCATGAGCGGCTTTGACTGGCCCGGCCTGATGCGGGCCGGGCTGCACGGGCTGCGGCTGACGCCGGATCAGTTCTGGCGTCTGACCCCGGCCGAACTGCGGCTGATGCTGGGGCAGGGACGCGGGATTCCGGCGATGAACCGGGCGCGGCTGGAGAAGCTGCTGGCCGCCTGGCCCGACAAGATACGAGGAGAGCGTGATGGCGGAAAATGACGGGTTTGACGACCTGCAGGAGCGCGGCGAGGCGCTGGGCGATGCCCTGGGCGATGCCGCCACGATGGCGGCGGCCTTCGATGCCCAGATGAAGCGGATCAGCGCCGCTTTTGAAGAGACCGGGAAGGATGTCGCCACCTTGGAACGCGGCATGTCAACCGGGCTGCGTAAGGCATTCGACGGCGTGGTTCTGGACGGCATGAACCTGTCGGAGGCGCTGGACGTTCTGAAGAACTCGATGATCCGCACGGCCTATTCGGCAGCGATCAAGCCGGTGACGGATCATTTCGGTGGCATGCTGGCCAATACGGTCGGCGGCTTGGTGCAGGGGCTGCTGCCCTTTGCCGACGGTGACAGTTTCGCCCAGGGGCGCGTCATGCCCTTTGCCAATGGCGGCGTTGTCACCGGGCCCACCATGTTTCCGATGCGCGGTGCGACCGGGTTGATGGGCGAGGCCGGCCCCGAGGCGATCATGCCGCTGGCGCGCGGACCCGACGGCAAGCTGGGCGTGCGCAACTCCGGCGGCGGACGGGCGGTGAACGTGGTGATGAACATCACCACGCCCGACGTTCAAGGCTTCCGCCGCAGCCAGGGCCAGATCGCGGCCCAGATGAGCCGCGCCCTGGGGCGCGGCAATCGCAACCGGTAATTTGGGGAGCAGGACATGAATTTCCACGAAGTCAGATTTCCCGCCAGCCTGAGTTTCGGCTCGGTCGGCGGACCCGAGCGGCGCACGGATATCGTGACGCTGGCCAACGGGTTCGAGGAACGCAACACGCCTTGGGCGCATTCGCGGCGGCGCTATGACGCCGGCTTGGGGATGCGGTCGCTGGACGACATCCAGACGCTGATCGCCTTTTTCGAGGCGCGTAAGGGGCAGATGTACGGCTTTCGCTGGAAGGACTGGTCGGACTACAAGTCCTGCGCCGCCACTGCCGAGGTCGACATGGGCGACCAGGTGATCGGTCAAGGCGACGGGGTCACGACCGTGTTCCAACTGGTCAAGACCTATGCCTCGGGCGGGGTCAGCTATGTCAGGCCCATCGTCAAGCCGGTGCTGGGTACGGTCAAGGTGGGGCTCGATCAGGACGAGGCCCGAGAGGGCGTCGATTTCGAGGTGGACCTGAATCGCGGTCTGATTCAATTCGCGGTCCCGCCGGCCGAGGGGGTCGAAGTGACCGCCGGGTTCGAGTTCGACGTGCCGGTGCGCTTCGACACCGACAGGATCCAGGTCAGCGTGGCCAGCTTTCAGGCAGGCGACGTACCCAATGTTCCGGTGGTGGAGGTGCGGGTCTGATGAGCGGCGACAAGCAGGCATTGCTGACCCATCTTCAGTCCGGCATGACTACGGTCTGCCGCTGTTGGGCGATCACTCGAACCGATGGCGTGTCCTTCGGGTTCACCGACCATGACCGCGAACTGGCCTTTGACGGACTGGTGTTCAAGGCAAGCTCCGGTCTGACGGCCTCGGCGATCGAACAGGCAACGGGCCTGTCGATCGACAATTCCGAGGCCATGGGCGCCCTGACCGATGCGGCCGTGCGCGACGAAGATATCGAGGCCGGCCGGTTCGACGGCGCCGAGGTGCGGGCCTGGCTGGTCAACTGGGCCGCGCCGGACCAGCGGATGCTGCAGTTTCGCGGCTCGATCGGCGAGTTGCGGAGGGCCGGGCGCGCGTTTCATGCCGAATTGCGGGGGCTGACCGACCGGCTGAACCGGCCATTGGGGCGGATCTACCAAAAACCCTGCACCGCGATTTTGGGCGACAAGGCCTGCAAGTTCGACACGACCACGCCCGGTTATTGGGCTGAGGTCGCGATCGCCGCGGTCGGCGACGGCCCGGTCTTGCGCCTGGAAGGGGCCGAGGAGATTGACGCGGGCTGGTTCGATCGGGGCCGGCTGGATGTGCTGAGCGGCGCATCGCAAGGGCTGTGGGCGACGATCAAGACGGATCGGCCGGTCTCGGGTGGGCGCGAGGTTATGCTGTGGTCCGGGATCGGTGGGCGCCTTTCGGCCGGTGATCGCGTCCGGCTGACGGCGGGTTGCGACAAACGGATGAGAACCTGCCGGTTGAAATTCGACAATCTTCTGAACTTTCAGGGATTTCCCGACCTGCCAGGCGAAGACTGGGTGATGGCCGTGCCCAAGAAAGGAAAACCGTACAAAGGAGGGAGCCGACGGTGATGCCGACCCGACATGACATCGTGAGCGAAGCGCGCCGCTGGTTGGGGACACCGTATGTCCACCAGGCCTCGGTCAGAGGGGCGGGCACCGACTGCCTGGGCTTGCTGCGTGGCGTGTGGCGCGCCGCAATCGGGGACGAGCCCGAAGCAGTACCGGCCTACAGCCAGGACTGGTCCGAGCTACAGGGCGAGGAGCGGATGTGGGCGGCTGCCCAACGCCACCTGATCGAACGCCCTGACCTTAGCCTGGCCATCGGAGCGGTGCTGCTGTTCCGCATGCGCGACCGAGGCGTTGCCAAGCATCTGGGCATCGTCAGCGAGACCGGCCCGGTCCCGCGCTTCATCCATGCCTATTCAGGGCATGGGGTGGTTGAAAACGCTCTGAGCGATCCTTGGCGCCGCCGGGTGGTCGCCTGTTTTGATTTTCCTTTGGAGGACACCTGATGGCGACCATTCTGTTATCGGCGGCCGGGGCCGCGCTGGGCGGGTCCATCGGCGGAACGGTGGCCGGCCTGTCCACGGCGATCGTCGGCCGTGCCATCGGCGCCACGCTGGGCCGTGTGATCGACCAGCGCCTGATGAGCCAATCGGTGATGGGAAGCGGCAGCGAAGTGGTCGAGACCGGGCGGCTGGACCGCTTCCGCCTGACCGAGACCGGCGAAGGCGCGCCCGTGGCCACCGTTTTCGGCCGGATGCGCGTGGGCGGGCAGGTCATCTGGGCTTCGGATTTTCTGGAGACGCGGTCGACCACGACCACGACGCAGTCTGCCGGGGGCGGCAAGGGCACGCCCAAACCCGCCGAAGTGACGACGACCACCCACAGTTACAGCTACTCGGTGTCTCTGGCGATTGCGGTCGGGGCAGGAAAAATCGCCGACGTTTCGCGCATTTGGGCCGATGGTGAGGAAATCGAGCGCACCAGCGTGAACATGCGGATCTATCGGGGGACGGATACTCAACTGCCCGACCCGTTGATTGAAACGATCGAGGGCACGGGCAACGTGCCGGCTTATCGCGGCACGGCTTATGTGGTGATCGAGGACCTGCAACTCGGCAGATTCGGCAACCGCGTGCCGCAGTTCTCGTTCGAGGTGATCCGCCCCGATCAGGAGGATATGCCGAACTATGAGAGCGAGCTGCAACGGATCGTGAAGGGCGTTGCCCTGATGCCGGGCACGGGCGAATACACCCTTGCCAGCAGTCAGGTGAACTATGGAAAAGGGAAGGGGCGGACCTGGGCCGCAAATGTCAACGCGCCGTCCGGCCAGCCGGACTTGGTCGACTCGCTGCGGGCGTTGCGCCGGGAATTGCCCGCTTGCGAAGCAGCCTCGTTGGTCGTGTCATGGTTTGGGGATGATCTGCGGTGCGGCCAATGCAGCATTCGACCCAAGGTTCTGCGACGGGATGTCGATGGCATGAACATGCCGTGGAACGTGGCCGGGGTGGCTCGCAGCGCGGCTGCGGTCGTTGAGGAGATTGACGGCCGTCCGGTTTATGGCGGGACCCCGGCGGACGTGTCGGTCATCGAAGCCATCGCGCACCTCAAGGCCACGGGCAAGCGGGTCATGTTCTATCCGTTCATCCTGATGGATCAACTGCCGGGGAACGGCCTGCCGGACCCGTGGTCCGATGCGGGCGATCAGCCACATCTGCCTTGGCGTGGGCGTATCACGCTGGACGTTGCGCCGGGGCGGGACGGGTCTGTGGACGGAACGGCTCAGGCCGACGCGCAGGTGGCCAGCTTCTTTGGCGCGGCCAAGGCGTCGGATTTCTCAATCGGCGCGGGCACCGTCACCTATTCGGGGCCGCAGGAATGGGGGCTTGCGCGCTTCATCCTGCACTATGCCGCCCTTTGCAAAGCGGCCGGGGGGGTCGACTCGTTCTGCATCGGGTCCGAGATGCGGGGCCTGACCCAGATCCGCGGCGCGTCGGGATTTCCGGCTGTGGACCGACTGCGGACCCTCGCGGCCGAAGTGCGCCAGATTCTGGGGCCGCAGACCCGGATTGGCTATGCGTCCGACTGGTCCGAGTATTTCGGCTATCAACCGAGCGACGGCAGCGGAGACCGGTATTTTCACCTGGATCCCCTATGGGCCGACGACAACATCGACTTTGTCGGGATCGACAACTACATGCCGATCTCGGACTGGCGCGACGGAGACGGGCATCTTGACGCCAGATCCGGTGCGCGGTCGATCTATGACCTTGGGTATCTGCGCGCCAATATCGAAGGCGGGGAGGGCTATCACTGGTACTATGCCTCGCCGGAGGAGCGCGACGCCCAGATCCGGACCCCGATCGAGGATGCCGAACATGGCGAACCATGGATCTGGCGGTACAAGGACATCCGGAACTGGTGGTCGAAGCCGCATCACGAACGCATCGGCGGGATGCGGCAGCCGGTGCCCACCGCATGGGTGCCCAGGTCGAAGCCCATCTGGTTCACCGAACTGGGCTGCGCGGCTATCGACAAGGGAACCAACCAGCCCAACAAGTTCGTGGATCCGAAATCCTCGGAATCGGACCTGCCCAGGTACTCGAACGGGCTGCGCGATGACTTCATTCAGGTTCAGTACCTCAAGGCCACCTTGGGCTATTGGGCAGATCCGCAGGTGAATCCGGTTTCCGAGATCTATGGCGGGCCGATGGTGGATGTGTCGAATGCCTTTGTCTGGGCCTGGGATGCGCGGCCCTATCCGACCTTTCCGAATCTGCGCTCGCAATGGAGCGATGGCGCCAACTATGCGCGCGGTCACTGGCTGAACGGGCGGTCTGGGTCGCGCACTCTGGCCTCGGTCGTGACCGAAATCTGCCTTGGCGCAGGGGTGACCGACATCGATGTGTCGGGCCTGTACGGCGTCGTGCGCGGCTATGCGATCGAAGACGTCTCGGATGCACGCTCCGCCTTGCAACCGCTCATGCTGCGCTATGGGTTCGACGCGGTCGAGCGCGACGGGATGCTGGTGTTCCGTATGCGCGAGGGTCGGCATTCACACGACCTTGAACTGGACCAGATCGCGGAAAGCCCCGAGATCGAAGGGCGCGTGCAGTACCTGCGCGAGGCCGAAGCGGAAATGGCGGGCCGTGTGCGTCTGCGGTTCGTGCAGTCGGATTCCGACCACGACCTTGTGTCGGAAGAGGCGGTGATGCCCGATGACCGGACCCACTCGGTGGCCGTGAATGAAATGCCCTTGTCGATGACCCGGGCCGAGGGGCGACAGACCGTCGAACGTTGGCTGTCCGAGGCACGCGTGTCGCGCGACACGGTTCGGTTTGCGCTACCGCCATCACTGATGCACTTGGGCGCCGGGGACGTGGTGCGCCTGCCTTCGGCGAATGCGGCGTCAAATGCCCTGTATCGCATCGACCGGGTCGAGCAGGCCGACCTGCAGCTGGTGGACGCAGTCCGGATCGAGCCGGCGGTCTATGACCGGTCGGACATGGAAGATGACGGAGCCAGCGCCAAGCCCTATGCCGCGCCGGTACCGGTTCTGTCCTATTTCCTGGATCTGCCGCTGATCACCGGTGCGGAAAAGCCGCACGCTCCTTTTATTGCGGCGACGGCCGACCCCTGGCCGGGCAGCGTTGCCGTCTATGCCTCGGATCGGGATGAGGGGTACGAATTGCGCGACGTTCTGCCGGGGCAGGCCGTGATCGGATTTGCCGAAACCCAACTGCCCAGGGCCGCGGCCGGGGTCTGGGACGAAGGCGCCCCCTTGCGGGTCAGGCTCATTGACGGGGTGCTGCAGTCGCAGTCGCGGGCTACCTTGCTGAACGGGGCGAATCTGGCGGCCATCGGAGATGGAACCGCCGGCAACTGGGAGCTGTTCCAGTTCGCCGACGCGCAGTTGCAGGAACCCGGTGTCTACGACCTGTCGGGGCGGTTGCGGGGCCAGTTGGGCACCGATGCCCTGATGCCGGACTACTGGCCGGTAGGGTCGGTCTTCGTCCTATTGGACGAGCGCATCTATCAGGCCAGCCTCGCCCGCACCGAGCGTCGCGTCGAGCGGCATTTCCGGATCGGGCCGGCAACGCGGGGTTACGACGACGAGTCCTACACCCACAGGGTCGAAACCTTCGACGGCAACGGACTGCGCCCCTATTCGCCGGTGCATCTGCGCGCTCTGCATTCGGCGGGCGACGACCATCTGACCTGGGTTCGCCGGACCCGGATCGACGGAGACGACTGGAGCTTTCTCGAGGTGCCCCTGGGTGAGGAATCCGAGGCCTATCTGGTTCGTATCAGCGCCGGCGGCGCGTTGGTGCGCCAAGAGGTAGTCTCCGTTCCGGCCTGGACCTATACGGCCGCGATGAAATCTGCCGACGGCGTCACCGGTTCCTATGGCGTTGAGGTCGCGCAGGTTTCGGCCAGCTATGGCCCGGGCCCCGCGGCGCGAATGACCGTGGGCTAGGTCGGCCATGCGCCCCGTTCTGCACGGAGACATCAGCGCGGCGGCGCGGGTTTTGTTATCCGCGCCGCAACCCGAAAGGGACCGCCTGTGTGCCCGCATTATCATCGAGGCCGAGCTGGCCGACCGGCATGTCGCGGCCACCGGGCGGCTGCATCCGCAGTTCGGCAACGGGTCGTTGATGGCGGCGGCGCGTGGCCGACCTCTGGCGGATGAACCGGGTTTCGACGACACGGATTATTGCCAGTGTTTCGAGACGGTTCTGCGCCACCTGATCCGGTTTCAGATCAGCCGGACGCGCAGCTGACACATTTCCCGGCTGCTGGATCCAGTTCCAGCCGCCCGCGCGCGATGGCCTCGCCACAGTCTTCGCAATACCCGAATTCGCCCGCGGAAATACGCGTCAGAGCAGCGTTCAGCCGGCGGGCTTCAAGGTCGCGCCGGGTCTGCTGGGCCTTGGCCATGGCCTGGTTCTGCAGCGCGTCCATCCGGCTGAGGCGCCCAACCGCCTGCTGATCAAGCTGGACGACCGACTGGGCCTGTTTCCCGGCTTCGGAATTCTGTTCCAATTCGGCCAACCGGGCGCGGATCAGTGTTTCGAATTCCTTCAGTTCCGCCTGCTTCATTTTCTGTTGCGTCGCACATCAAGGGTTTGCGTTTGGCCTTTTTGGGCCTAGATGGCTATTCTAGGCGCAGAAAAGGAACAAAAGCCATGTTTGAAACGCGCACCCAAGTCACTCCGGTCGATCCCGTCTGGGACCGGATCACATCCGAGGCGCAAGCCGCCGTCGAGAAAGAACCGCTGATGGGCGGGCTGGTGCACGCCTGCATTCTGCACCACAAATCGCTGGAACGCGCCTTGTCATATCGGATTTCGGCCAAGCTGTGCTCGAACGAAATGTCGATGATGGTGCTGCGGGAAGTCGTCGAGGAGGCCTATGCTGACGACCAGAGCCTGCTTACTGCCGCCCGGGCCGACCTGATGGCCGTGTACGAGCGGGATCCGGCCTGCCATCGCCTGCTGCAGCCGATTCTGTATTTCAAGGGCTACCAGGCCATGCAGGCGTATCGGGTAGCGCATTGGCTGTGGCGCAAGGGGCGCCACGATCTGGCCTATTTTCTGCAGATGCGCTGTTCCGAGATTTTCGGTGTCGACATCCACCCCGCCGCGAAGATCGGCAAGGGCATCATGATCGACCACGCCCATTCCATCGTGATCGGTGAAACCGCGGTCGTGGGCGACAACGTCTCGATGTTGCATTCGGTGACCCTTGGCGGGACCGGCAAGGAGGAAGAGGACCGCCATCCCAAGATCGAGGATGGCGTTCTGATCGGCGCTGGCGCCAAGGTTCTGGGCAATATCCGCGTAGGTCATTGCAGCCGTATCGCCGCCGGTTCGGTGGTTCTGCAGGATGTGCCGCCCTGCAAAACCGTAGCCGGAATCCCCGCCAAGATCGTGGGCGAGGCCGGATGCGACCAGCCCTCGATCTCGATGGATCACATGCTGGGTAAGGATCAGTAAGCCTGTTCTCAGGTACAAAAAAAGCCGCCTCGGGGTCCGAGGCGGCTTTTTTTGATTCTTGTGGCCTGGATCAGGCCAGCATGACCATCGGGTTTTCCAGGTTGTCCACGATGGCCTGAAGCAGCTGCGCCCCAAGCGCGCCGTCGATCACCCGGTGATCCACCGACATGGTGACCGACATCACGGTCGCCACGGTCAGTTCCCCGTCTTCGCCCACGACCGGCTTCTTGGCGCCGGTGCCGACGGCCAGGATACCCGCATGCGGCGGGTTCACGATGGCGTCGAAATTGTCGATGCCATACATGCCCAGGTTCGAGATCGCGAAGGTGCCGCCCTGGTATTCATGCGGGGCCAGCTTGCGCTCGCGGGCGCGGGTGGCCAGGTCCTTCATTTCGGTCGAGAGCGCCGACAGAGATTTGGTGTCGGCGTCCTTCAGGACCGGGGTGAACAGCCCGCCTTCGATCGCCACGGCCACGGCCACGTCCGAGGGTTTCAGTTGCAGCACCCGGTCGCCCGCCCAGACGGCATTGCATTCCGGTACCTGCTGCAGCGCGTTGGCGACGGCCTTGATGATGAAGTCGTTGACGCTCAGCTTCACGCCGCGGGCTTCCAATTGCTTGTTCAGTTGGCTGCGGAATTTCAGCAGCGCGTCCAGCTTGATGTCGCGGCGCAGGTAGAAATGCGGGATGGTCTGCTTGGCCTCGGCCAGACGGGCGGCGATGGTCTTGCGCATGCCGTCCAGCTTGACCTCCTCGTACTCGCGGCCTTCGTACATGCGGGCCACCATGTCGGCCGAGGGGCCGGCGGGGGCCGCCGCGGGTGCAGGCGCTGCGCTGGGGGCGGCTGCCGGAGCCGGAGCGGCGGCCGGAGCAGCGGTTGCGGCTTCGACATCCGCCTTGACGATGCGGCCATGCGGGCCCGAGCCCTTGATTTGCGCCAGGTCCAGCCCTTTCTGAGCGGCGATCCGGCGGGCCAGCGGAGAGGCGAAGATGCGTCCGCCGTCGGCTTTGACCGGGGCCGCCGGAGCCGGGGCAGGGGCGGGCGCCTCGGATGCCGCGGGGGCGGCAGCCTCGTTGCCCGCGTCGGCTGCGGGCGCAGCCTCGGGCGCCTTGGCCGGGGCCGCGGCGATGTCATCGGCGCTTTCGCCTTCTTCCAGCAGCACGGCGATCGGGGTGTTGACCTTGACCCCCTCGGTGCCTTCGGGGATCAGGATCTTGCCGACGATGCCTTCGTCGACGGCTTCGAATTCCATCGTGGCCTTGTCGGTCTCGATCTCGGCCAGCAGGTCACCCGAGGAGACGGTATCGCCTTCCTTGACCAGCCATTTGGCGAGCGTGCCTTCCTCCATGGTCGGCGAAAGGGCGGGCATCAGAATTTCGGTGGGCATCTGTCAGTCGCTCCTTACCGATAGGTCACTTGTTTGACGGCTTCGATCACCTCGTCGGTGGTCACCAGCGCCAGTTTTTCCAGGTTCGCGGCATAGGGCATGGGTACGTCCTTGCCGGTCAGGTTGATGACGGGCGCGTCGAGATAGTCGAACGCCTCTTGCATCACCACCGAGCTGATGTAGCTGCCGACCGACCCTTGGGGCCAGCCTTCCTCGACCGTGACCAGACGGTTGGTCTTCATCACCGAGTTGATGATCGCGCCGGTGTCCATCGGGCGGATGGTGCGCAGGTCGATCACCTCGGCGCTGATGCCGTCCTCGGCCAACTTGTCGGCAGCTTCCAAGGCGTATTGCATGCCGATGCCGAAGCTGACGATGGTCACGTCGGTGCCTTCGCGCCAGATGCGGGCTTTGCCCAGCGGCACGGTCAGGTCATCGACCTGCGGCACGTCGAACGAGCGGCCATAGAGGATTTCGTTTTCCAGGAACACGACCGGGTTGGGATCGCGGATGGCCGATTTCAGCAGGCCTTTGGCGTCGGCTGCCGAATAGGGCATCACCACCTTCAGGCCGGGGATCTGCATGTACCAGGCGGCATAGTCCTGGCTGTGCTGGGCCGCCACGCGCGCGGCGGCGCCGTTGGGGCCGCGGAACACGATCGGACAGCCCATCTGACCGCCGGACATGTACAGCGTCTTGGCGGCCGAGTTGACGATCTGGTCGATCGCTTGCATGGCGAAGTTGAAGGTCATGAACTCGACGATCGGCTTCAGCCCGCCAAAGGCCGAGCCGACGGCGATGCCTGTAAAGCCATGCTCGGTGATTGGCGTATCAATCACGCGTTTTGCGCCGAACTCGTCCAGCAGACCCTGAGAGACCTTGTAGGCGCCCTGGTATTCGCCGACTTCCTCGCCCATCAGGTAGACATCTTCGTCGGCGCGCATTTCTTCTGCCATCGCGTCGCGCAGAGCTTCGCGGACAGTCTGTTGTTTCGTCGGCGCGTCGGCTGGCCAATCGGGCGACAGATCCACGACGGGCGCGGCAGGAGCCGCCGCAGGGGCGGGTGCGGGCGCCTCAACCGCCGCAGGTGCGGCGGCCTCGCTGCCCGCCTCGGCTGCCGGGGCAGCCTCGGGCAGGGCGGAGACGTCTTCGCCCTCTTCGACCAGCACGGCGATGGGTGTATTGACCTTGACCCCTTCGGTGCCCTCGGGGATCAGGATCTTGCCGATTATGCCTTCGTCGACGGCCTCGAACTCCATCGTGGCCTTGTCGGTCTCGATCTCGGCCAGTATGTCGCCGGAACTTACGGTGTCGCCTTCCTTGACCAGCCATTTGGCCAGGGTGCCTTCCTCCATGGTCGGCGAAAGGGCGGGCATGAGAATTTCGGTTGCCATGTCTTGTTCGTCCTCTCAGGCGTAGATGTCGGTCCAGAGCTCTTCGACGGGCGGCTCGGGGCTTTCCTTGGAGAATTCGGCGGCCTTGTTGACGACTTCCTTGATCTCCTTGTCGATCGCCTTCAGGTCATCCTCGGTGGCGTGCTTGCCCGATAGCAGCAGCTCGCGCACATGTTCGATCGGGTCGCTCTGTTCGCGCACTTTCTGCACCTCTTCGCGGGTGCGGTACTTGGCCGGATCTGACATCGAGTGGCCGCGATAGCGGTAGGTCTTGACCTCGAGGATATAGGGCCCCTTGCCTGCGCGGCAGTGGGCCACTGCTTTCTCTCCGGCCTCTTTCACTGCCAGCACGTCCATGCCGTTGACGATTTCGCCGGGAATGCCGAACGCCTCGCCGCGGTGATAGATGTCCTTGGTCGAGGTCGAGCGCGACTGCGCCGTTCCCATCGCGTACTGGTTGTTCTCGATCACGAAGACCACCGGTAGCTGCCACAGGGCGGCCATGTTGAAGGTTTCGTAGACCTGGCCCTGGTTCGCCGCGCCATCGCCGAAATAGGTGAAGGTCACGCGGCCGTTGTCCTTGTATTTATCGGCAAAGGCCAGACCCGCCCCTAGGGGCACTTGCGCGCCCACGATGCCGTGGCCGCCATAGAAATGCTTTTCCTTCGAGAACATGTGCATCGAGCCGCCCTTGCCCTTGGACAGACCGCCGATGCGCCCGGTAAGCTCGGCCATCACGCCGCCCGGATCCATGCCGCAGGCCAGCATGTGACCGTGGTCGCGGTAGGAGGTGATGCGCTTGTCGCCATCCTCGGCAGCGGCTTCGAGCCCCACGACGACGGCTTCCTGACCGATGTAGAGGTGGCAGAAACCGCCGATCAGACCCATCCCATACAGTTGCCCCGCCTTTTCTTCGAATCGGCGGATCAACAACATCTCGCGGTAGTAGGTCTTGAGTTCTTCCGCAGAAACGTTTGGTTTCTTTGTGGTTTTTCGCGCAGCCATCGTGGCGATCTCCCCCTTCCGGCAAGATAGTTTAGCGTTAAACTATCTTTTAGTGTATTTCGCGCAGTCTGGCGAGTGGAAATGTGACGCAGCGTCTCGGCGCGCGCCGTGCCACAGCCGGAGTGGGCATTCAGCGGATGACGATTTCGTCGGCGCGGATCATGCCCAGAACCGAGCGTGCCTGTTCGTCCAGAAGATCAAGGTCAAGATAGGTGTCCGAAAGCCTGCGCGTCAGGTTCTCCATCCGCGCGATTTCGGCGTTCAATCCGCCGAGGTCGCGCGACAGAGCATCCCGTTCCGCCGCAATCTCGACCCGTCTGAGCAGGCCATAGTCGCCCTGTACGGCGGCGAAGGTGAAATACACACCCAGCAAAAACGCCACTGAAAAGAACAGGACTGTGCCCAAACCGGGCCGACTGGAACGGGACACTCTGTTTACCGCCGTATGAATACTGCCTCGAAATCGTGCCCGTTTCCCGGGCATCTGTCGGCACTATGTCACAGGTGATTCGGCTTGTGAATCCCCGAAAACGCGAAAATCTCGACAGCGATTCAAAAAAACAGGGCGCCTCGCCGGGCAGGGCGCCACCGGCCTTGGATCATTGGTCCAAGGCGGCGACGCCGGGTAGGGTCTTGCCCTCCATCCACTCCAGGAACGCACCACCGGCGGTCGAGATGTAGGTGAAATCATGCGCCGCGCCCGACGCGTTCAGCGCGGCGACCGTATCGCCGCCGCCGGCCACCGAGACCAGCTTGCCCGCGCGGGTCAGCTCGGCCGCTTTCAGCGCGGCGGCGTTGGTGGCCGCGTCGAAGGGCTCGATCTCAAAAGCGCCCAAGGGGCCGTTCCAGATTAGTGTCTTGCTGTCTTCAAAGGTCTTGCAGATCGTGGCTACGGTTTCCGGCCCCGCGTCCAGGATCATCGCATCGGCCGGGCACTGATCGGCCGGCACCACCTTGTGCGGGGCGTGGGCCTCGAACTTTTCGGCCACGACCACGTCGCTGGGCAGGATGATGCGGCAGCCGGTTTCCTCGGCCTTGGTCATGATCTGCGCGGCGGTGTCGGTCATGGCGTGTTCGGCCAGCGATTTGCCCACGTCATACCCTTTGGCCAGCAGGAAGGTGTTGGCCATGCCGCCGCCGATGATCAGGTTGTCGACCTTCTCGATCAGGTTGCCCAGCAGGTCCAGCTTGGTCGAGACCTTGGCCCCGCCGACCACTGCGGTGACCGGACGCTGAGGGTTGCCCAACGCGGCCTCAAGCGCGCTCAGCTCGGCCTGCATCAGGCGCCCGGCGCAGGCCGGCAGCAGCTGCGCCAGCCCCTCGGTCGAGGCATGGGCGCGGTGCGCGGCGGAAAAGGCATCGTTGCAATAGATATCGCCGAGCTTGGCCATCCCTTCGGCCAGTTTGGCGCTGTTCTTGGTTTCGCCGTCGTGAAACCGCGTGTTCTCCAGCAGTACGACCTCGCCTTCGCCTTGGTTGGCCACGGCCAGCTCGGCCTCATATCCGACGCAATCCTCACCAAAGCGGACCTTGGTGCCAAAGGCCGATTCCAGCGCGGGGACCAGCTGTTTCAGCGACAGGTTCTGCCGCCGCTCGCCGCCGGGGCGCCCGAAATGGGCCAGCAGGATGGGTTTGCCGCCCTTGGCCAGGATGTCGCGCACGGTGGGCACGATGCGTTGGATGCGTGTGTCGTCGGTCACCGCGCCTTCGACGACAGGCACGTTGATATCCACGCGCACCAGCACGCGTTTGCCCTGCAGGTCCATGTCGTCCAGCGTTTTCCAGCCCATCGTGTCATCCTCGCCGTTGTCACCACGCGTCAGCGGTTCTTTTCCTGCATTTTGCCGACAGGTCAATGCTTCACTTGGCTTTCCCGCGTCCGGCGCATAGGTATTTGCGCAAATCATTTCCACAGGAGAGAGCCCCATGGCCGAGATCAAGGATCCCGAAAACACCATCATCATCGAGCTGAAGGATGGCAAGGTCGTCATCGAGCTGCTGCCCGACGTGGCACCCCAGCATTGCGAGCGCATGAAAGAGCTGGCGCGCGCGGGCGAGTACGACAACGTGGCCTTTCACCGGGTGATCGACGGCTTTATGGCGCAGACCGGTGATGTGCAGCACGGCGACATGGAAGACGGCTTCAACCTCCGCATGGCGGGCACCGGCGGGTCGTCACTGCCGAACCTTCCGGCGGAATTCTCGAAACTGCCGCATGACCGGGGTACGCTGGGCGCGGCCCGGTCGGCAAACCCGAACTCGGCCAACTCGCAGTTCTTCATAAACTTCAAGGACAACCACTTTCTGAACGGCCAATACACCGTTTATGGCCGCGTGATCGAGGGGATGGAGCATGTCGACGCCATCACCCGCGGCGAGCCGCCCGCGAACCCGGACCGCATGATCAGCGTCAAGGTGGCCGCCGATGTATAAGCTGGCCGCCGTTTTTGCCTTGCTGGCCAGCCCTGCGCTGGCCACGGGCCTGCAGATCGAAGTCGAGGGCGAGGCCAACGGCACGATCACCATCGACCTGTTCGAGGATGTCGCGCCCAAGCATGTTGAGCAGATCACCGCTCTGGCCGCCGAGGGCAAGTATGACGGGGTGGTGTTCCACCGCGTAATCGACGGTTTCATGGCGCAGACCGGCGATGTCGAATACGGCAAGCTGGGCAGCGATATGCGCCGTGCGGGCACCGGTGGGTCCGATCGTCCTGACCTGCCGGCCGAATTCTCAGATGTTCCCTACGAGCGCGGAATCGTCGGCATGGCGAGGGCGCGCGACCCGAACAGCGCCAACTCGCAGTTCTTCATCATGTTCGCACCGGCGCCGTCGCTGAACGGCCAGTACACGGTTGTCGGCGAGGTGACCGGTGGGATGGACGTGGTGGACGCCATCAAACGCGGCACCGGCCCGAACGGCGCCGTGATCGGCCAGCCCGACGTGATGACCAAGGTCACCGTTACCGAATGACCTCGACACCCGGCGCGGTTTCCGCGCCGGGTTTGACGCAAGGGTGTTCACGTCCCCGTGCGGGGGGCTTGGCCCGCCGCCCGCGCATCGCGCACCATGGCAGACAGCCAGAGGTGCCTCATGCGATCCCTTCTATCTGCCCTTCTGCTGGTCTGCGCGGCGGCTGCGTCCGCCAACCCCGATGTGTGGCGCGGTGAATGGCCTCGGACCGATTTCGCGATGACCTCGGTGCAGGACTGGAGCCAGATCCGCTCGGGCGGGCCGCCCAAGGATGGCATCCCGGCGCTCAGCGATCCCGGTTTCGTCGAGGTGTCCGTGAATACCGGACTGGCCGCTGCCGAGCCGGTCATCTCCGTCGAGCTACCCGGCGCGCGGCCAAGGGCCTATCCGATCCGCTATCTGATCTGGCACGAGATCGTGAATGACCGGATCGGCAACCGGCCCGTCGCGATCACCTATTGCCCCCTGTGCAACTCGGCGCTGGTGTTCGACCGGCGGACGGAGCAAGGCGTGCTCAGTTTTGGCGTCACGGGCAAGCTGCGCCATTCGGACATGGCATGTACGATCGTGAAACCGAAAGCTGGTGGCAGCAGGCCACGGGCGAGGCCATTGTCGGGCGGCTGACCGGAGCCCGGCTGCGGGCGCTTCCGGCGTGGATGGAAAGCTGGGCGCAGTTTCGCGAACGCAACCCCGATGGGCTGGTGATGGCCGAACCGGACTACAACCGCGACTATGGCCGCAACCCCTATCGCGGCTATGACACGTCGCGCCAACCGTTCCTGTATGACGGAGCGCCGCCACCGCATGGCCTTCACCCTCTGGAACGTGTGGTGCGGGTGGGCGACCGGGCCTGGCCTCTGACCCGCCTGCGCCGCCAAGGCCAGGTGACCGAGGCTGGCGTGACGATCTCGTGGCGCAGCGGCCAGGCCTCGGCGCTGGACAACGGGCTCATCGCCAAGGGGCGTGACGTCGGATCGGTCCGCGTCACCGATGCCACCGGGCAGGACGTGGTGCACGACGTGATGTTCGCCTTTGCCTTCCACGCCTTCTGGCCCGACGGAATCTGGATGACGGGTCGCTAGGCCGGGCGTCAGTCCTCGGACACCATCGCCTTCCAGATCAACGCGCCCACCGCGCCGCCGATCAGCGGGGCGACCCAGAACAGCCACAGCTGGGCCAGCGCAGGCCCGTCGGCGAAGAGCGCAACGCCGGTCGATCGCGCCGGGTTCACCGACGTGTTGGTGACCGGGATCGAGATCAGGTGGATCAGGGTCAACCCCAACCCGATGGCGATGGGGGCGAAGCCGGCCGGTGCCTTTTCGGACGTGGCGCCCAGGATGATGATCAGGAAAAAGGCGGTCAGGACGATCTCGATCACCAGGGCGGACATCATCGAATAGCCCTCAGGCGAGGCTTCGCCATAACCGTTCGAGGCAAAACTGCCGACACCGGAAAACTCGGGCGCGCCGCTGACGATCAGGTAAAGAACCGCAGCCGCCAGTATGGCGCCGATCACCTGGGCGGCCCAATAGGGCAATAGATCCTTGGCTGGAAAGCGTCCGCCGATCATCAGGCCCAGGCTGACGGCCGGGTTGAAATGCCCGCCCGAGATATGGCCCACCGCAAAGGCCATCGTCAGCACCGTAAGGCCGAAGGCGAAGGAAACGCCCAGCCAGCCGATGCCGACATCGGCTACGCCCGCGGCCAGAACCGCACTGCCGCACCCGCCAAGAACCAGCCAGAACGTGCCGAAGAACTCGGCCATCAATTTAGCTCGCATAGTGAAATCTCCCAAATTCAACGGGGGCGAGTGTAGCGGAAACCGAAAAAAACTCTAAATGGTCGTTTCCACCTGCGCGGACGATGTTGTTTCACGGCCACCCACGCCGGGGGCATCGCGCACGAAAAAACGCCGCGGCAGGGCCACGGCGTTTGGGTCGGAACCGTTGGGTTCTTCGGATTTACTGGCTGACTTCGGCGGCCGGGTTGGCGCCGGTCTTGCTGCTGCGGCCCGGGTTCAGCGGGTCGTCCTGACGCTGGACCGAGCCCTCGAAATGCGCGCCGCTTTCGATTGCGATGGTCTTGTGGATAATGTCGCCCTCGACACGCGCGGTCGAGGTCAGGCGCACCTTCAGCCCGCGCACGCGGCCTACGATCCGGCCGTTGATGACCACGTCATCGGCAGTCACCTCGCCCTTGATCGTCGCGGTCTCGCCGATGGTCAGCAGATGCGCACGGATGTCGCCTTCGACGGTGCCTTCGACCTGGATGTCGCCCGAGGTCTTGATGTTGCCGGTGATGTGCAGATCTGACGACAGAACCGAAGCCGGCGGCTTGGGTTTCGGTGGGGTTGCGGCCGCTTTCTGCTCGGTCGGGGCAGGGGTCGCCTGAGCGGCCGGAGCGGCGGGCTTCGCCGTTTCGGATGCCTTGGGTGCGGGCTCGTTGATCTTGCTCTTAGAAAACATTGTTCGCAGCCTTGATGTAGGTCATGGGGTTTACGGGTTTTCCGTTCACATGCACTTCGTAGTGCAGATGCGTTCCGGTCGACCGTCCGGTGTTACCCATATCAGCAATGTGGTCCCCGCGCGAGACCCTTTGGCCGACCTTCACGCGGATGTTCGAATTATGGGCGTAATAGGTTTCGATCCCGAAGGCGTGCTTGATCTTGACCAGCTTGCCGAAACCCGATTGCCAGCCGGCATGGGTCACGACGCCGTCGGCGGTCGCATAGATGTTTGTGCCCTTGGGGGCGGCGAAATCGGTGCCCTTGTGCATCCGGCGGCCACCGGTCTTTGGGTCGCGGCGATAGCCGTAGCCGCTGGTGAACCGGAAGGACGAACGGATCGGCGTGGCAAAGGGCGCCTTTTCAGCGGCGATGCGATACAGGTTCAACTGGTCCATCTGTTCCAGCAGGCGGTTGGCGCGGATTTCATCCGGCGACAGCTCCTCGCCGCGGGTGCTGAACGAGATCGGAGTCAACGGCCCGCCGATGCCGCTGTAGCCGCGCCGCACCTCGTCGAGGATGCGGTCCGTCGGCATGCCGGCCTGTCGGAACATCTTGTCCAGCGGCTCGACCGAGATCAGCATCGCCTCTTCCAACTGGCGGAAGATCTCGTCATTGCGTTCCTGCATCAACTGGATTTCAAGTTCCAGCTCGTCGCGCTGGTCCAGCGCACTCTGGGCATCGGACGCGATCTGGTCGCGCTGCTGGGCCGTGCGGGCCAGGGCCTCGGACAGGAATCCCAGTTGAACGGGGGCGGCCGATGCAAACATGGCCACGGCCGGGTCGTCGGCCTTCTGTTTCAGCGCGGCCAGTTCGGCGCGCGCCTCCTCGCGCTGTTTCATGGTGGCGCGCAGAGTGGCCTGAATCACCTCGATCCCTGTTTCCAACTCGTGCCGGCGGTTCTCGGATTCCAGCAGTTCAGACTGCATCGCCGAGATCCGCTCGAGCGCGGAATTGAAGCGTTCATGTGCGGCCAGCGCCTCTTGGGCGCGGGCGTCCCGTTCGGCGGACAGAATGTTCAGACGTTCCTGATAGACCGCCTGATCTCGTTTGGCCTGTTCCCGGAAATTGCCCGACCCGATGCTGTCCATCAGCAACAGCGCAGTTGCCACCGACGTCCAGCCGACCATGACCGCCACGCCCAGAACCGCCAGTACCTGTGTTTCCGAGCTTAGCCGTACAAAGCGCGTGTCCTTGTCGGATTTCAGAAAGACCCTGCGTTCGGGAAAGTGCCGTTCGAGCAGTGAGTGCAGTTTGATCGCCAGACGTGTTCGCACGCGTCTTACTCCTCATCCCCATTGTCCGGGTCGGTCATGAGTGGTTGCCGAGGCGGCTTGCCGACCCTTGGGGCGACTGATTAATGGCCGGGCAGCGAATGGGCAAGTTTGTTAACCGATTGGTGCAAAAATCGCGCAATTTCGGGCTAGGGATCGGCGAGAATTTGCCGAAGCGCGCGCTGCCCGGTCTATTTTCGGGCCGTTCCGGGCGGGGGCAGATCTTCGGCCAGGGGCCAGTAGAAATCGGGCGGCAATCCGGCCTCGGCCCGCTTCTCCTCGTTGAAGGGCGGTTTCAGGGCGCCGTGGAAATACCGGCGGACCAGATCGTGAAACACGTCCTTGGGGTCGGCATTTTCCCGACCGCACAGAAAGTGGAACCATTTCGACCCATAGGCGACGTGGCCGACCTCTTCGGCATAGATCACTTCCAGCGCAGCTACGGCCTGATCGGCCTTTGCCTTGCGGAAAATCTCGATCATGCCCGGTGTCACGTCCAAGCCGCGCGCCTCGAGCACCATCGGCACTACCGCCAGCCGGCCCATCAGGTCCCCGGCGGTGTCCTCGGCTGCGCGCCACATTCCGGCATGGGCGGGAAGCGCGCCGTAATGGCTGTCCATCGCCTCCAGGCAGTCGCAGACCATTTCGAAATGGCGCGATTCCTCCTCGGCGCATTTGACCCAGTCGTCGTAGAAGCCGATCGGCATCGGCACATGTCCGAACCGGGCGATGATGTCCCAATGCAGGTCCACCGCGTTCAGCTCGATATGGGCTACGGCGTGCAGCAGCGCGATGCGCCCGGCCTCGGACCCGGGGCGGCGGCGCGGCACGTCGCGCGGTGATAGCAGCTCGGGGCGGGCGGGGCGCGCGGGATGCAGCGGCGGTTCGGCGGTGCCGATCTCGATCGCCGGGGCCTCGCCCTTGCGGGACGCGACCCAGTCGGCCGCATATCGCCGCGACAGGGCGGTCTTGGCACGCCCGTCCGCGGTGGTCAGCACGTCGGTTGCCATCTGGGTCAGGGTCTTGGCCACGGTGATCCTCGGGTCGAATGAAACTGCCGCCTCTTAGACCGGATGGCGCGCGGCGTCAAAGCGCGCGCACGGCCTCCAGCACCTCATCGACGTGACCGGGGACCTTCACCTTGCGCCAGACGCGGGCGATCTTGCCGTCGGTGTCGATCAGAAAGGTCGAACGCTCGATCCCCATCGATTTCTTCCCGTACATGTTCTTTTCGACCCAGACGCCGAAGGCCTCGCAGACGGTTCCGTCTTCGTCGGACAGAAGCGTCGTGGTCAGACCGTGCTTGGCGACGAATTTGTCATGTTTGGCGACGCTGTCGCGCGAGATGCCGAAGACCTGCGCGCCCGCCTCGGCGAAGGCGGGCAGAGCTTCGGAAAATCCGATGGATTCCTTCGTGCAGCCCGGCGTATCATCGCGGGGATAGAAGAACAGAACGACGGGGCGGCCGCGCAGGGCCGACAGGGTGACCGAACCGCCGCCGTCACGGGGCAGGGTGAAATCGGGGGCGATGTCTGAGAGGTCGGGCATGGAGGTCTCCGGTTGTGGTTGTCATGAACTGCCGCGGATAATAGAGCGGCGTCAGCGGGTTGGAAGGCTTGGTAGGCGAATTGGCTGAGCGGCAGGACGAAAAATCGGACAAACCAGGCCGGGCGCCGCGCCGCCGATCCCGCCGCCGGACGGCCGTTCTGTGGGCCTTGCGCGGGGTTTTCCTGCTGGTGTTTCTGGCCGTGTTCTCGGGGTTGATGGTCCTGGGGCAACGGGTGCATGCGCCGAACTGGCTGCGCGACCGGGTCGAGGCGCGGCTAGACCAGGCGCTGGACGGGGTGAAGATCCGGTTCGGCGATGCCAGTTTCATCATCCACGAAGGCTGGCGTCCGAGTCTGCGGCTGAGCGACGTGTCGATCAGCGATGCCGAAGGGCGGCAGATCGCACATGTGTCGGACTTGCGGGCCAGCCTGTCGATGCGCCCATTGCTGCGCGGACATGTCCGGCCCAAGCGGATCGTACTGAACGGTGCCCAGATCACGCTGGTCCGCGGGCCAGACGGGATGCTGACCCTGATCGTGGGGTCCGGCAGCGCCCCCGTGAGGCAGGCGCCAAATCTGGCCGAACTGATCGAGCAGGCTGATGCCGTTTTCCAATCTCCGGCCCTGTCCGCACTGGCGTCGGTCGAGATGGAGGCGATCACGCTGGACTACAGCGATCAGCGGCTTGGCCGGTCCTGGGTTCTGGATGGCGGGCACATCCTGGTCACCCGCGACGATCTGGCCTTGCGGCTGGCCACAGGGTTTTCGGTTCTGGCGGGGCGAGACTATGTGAGTATGGTCGAGGCCAACTATACCAGCTCATTCGGCTCGCCTCAGGCACAGTTCGGCATCTCGATCACGGACCTGCCCGCTGTGGACGTGGCCGCGCAGGCGCCGGCCCTCGCGTGGCTGCAGGTGCTGGACGCGCCGATCTCGGGCGCCCTGCGCGGCAGCATCGACGAGCAGGGGGCGTTGGGGCCGGTTTTTGCCACGCTCAACCTCGGCCCGGGCGCCGTGCAGCCCAATCCCGAAACCCGTCCGGTGCCGTTTGACACGGCACGCACCTATTTCACCTATGACCCCTACCGGCAGGTTCTGGATTTCAACGAAGTATCCATCGCCTCTGCCTGGGGAACGGTCCAGGGTGAAGGTGAGGCCTATCTCGAGGGTGTGGAGACGGGTGCGCTGCAGAGCATGGCGGTTCAGGTCCGCCTGACCGGAATCGGGCTGAACCCGGCTGATCTGTTCGTGGACGACCTGCACCTGAACCGGGCCCAGCTGGATTTCCAGGTCAGTCTGAATCCGTTCCGCCTGCAACTGGGGCAGGCGGTTGTCGAGGACGATAACGTGCGGCTGCATGCGTCGGGCGCGGTACAGGGCCTACCCGACGGCTGGAGCGTGGATCTCGACGCTCGGATCAATCAGATCTCGCAGGGGCGCGTTTTGCAGTACTGGCCGCCGCGACTGGCGCCTAAGCCGCGCAAATGGGTCACGGAAAACGTGCTCGGCGGGCAGATGTCGAACGTGGATTTCGCTCTTCGCCTGCGCCCCGGGACCAAACCGCTGATCTACGCGGATTTCGAATTCGACGAGGCGACCGTGCGATTTGCCAAGACCCTGCCGCCGTTGCAGAACGCACGCGGTGAGGCCAGCCTGATCGAGCGGCGCTTTACCGTCACCGCCCATCAGGGATTCGTGAAGGCCGATCAGGGCGGAGTCGTCGATGCCGCGGGCACCTCATTCATCATCCCGGACACCGGGATCAAGAAATCGACGCCGGGCATTGTTCGCATTCAGGCCAGAGGCAGCGTGACCGCGGCGCTGTCGCTGCTGGACCGGCCGCCATTGTCCGTGCTGACCAAGGCCAAACTGCCGGTCGATCTGGCCGACGGGCAGGTGCGATTGAGCGGCACATTGGCCCTGCCGCTGATCAAGGGGCTCAAGCTGGAAGACACCCGGTTCCATTTTGCCGGGGACATACTGAACCTGCAGACCGATCGTCTTGTGCCCGGTTTCCGCGTCAGCGCGGCGAAACTGGCCCTGAGCGGCACCCAGGACGAGGTCTCCATCGCCGGCGACGGGTCTTTCGGCGCGGTCCCGATGCAGGTCCGCTGGCGACAGCCCATCGGCGGCACCGAACCGCAACGCAGCACGCTGACCGGGCAGATCGAGCTGTCGCCGCGTTTGATGGACGAGCTGAAGGCGGGATTGCCGCCGCAGATGCTGACGGGGCAGGGCGTGGCGCAGATCGAACTGGGGATCGGGGGCGGTCAGCCGACGCGTCTGCGCGCCAGTTCTGATCTTGCGGGGGTGACGCTGGCGATCCCCGAATTGGGCTGGCGCAAGCCTCCGTCCGGCACGGGCGCGCTGACGGTCGAAGCCACCGTCTCCGAGCCGCTGAGCATCGACACGCTGCTAATCGAAGCCGCCGGGCTGCGGGCCGTGGGAGCGATCTCGATCAGCGATGGCGCGCTGGACCGGATCCGATTCAGCACGTTCGAACTGGGCGACTGGCTGGCAGTTCCGGCCGAGCTGATTGGGCGGGGTGCGGCGGTCCCGGATATCCGGGTTCTGGGTGGGGTTCTGAACCTTGCCAAGGCGACCTTCGCCAGCGGTGGCGGGGGCGGTGGCGCAGGTCCGAAACTGGACGTGACGCTGGACCGGCTGCAGGTCACCGATACGGTGGCCCTGACCGGCCTGACCGGGAATTTCCAGACGACGGGCGGCCTGCAGGGCGGGTTCAGCGCCCGGGTAAACGGTGGTGCCGCCGTTCAGGGGCAGGTCTTCCCCAGCGGCGATGGCCGCAGCGCAGTCCGGCTGCAATCGGTGGATGCCGGGGCCGTTTTGCGGTCGGCCGGGTTGCTGACGCAGGCGCAGGGTGGCACGCTACAGGTCCAGCTGGACCCGGTGGCCGAGCCCGGAAATTACGACCTGAACCTGAATATCCGAAACACCCGCATCACCGACGCCCCGGCCATGGCGGCACTGTTGAACGCGATCAGCGTGGTAGGGTTGCTGGACGAGATGTCCGGGCAGGGGATCCAGTTCTCGTCGATCGAGAGCGTAATGCGAATCACGCCGACGCAGGTCAAGATCCTCAGCGGCAGCGCGGTCGGTCCGTCGCTGGGGCTGTCGTTCGACGGCACGGTCGATCTGAACCGCAAATTCCTGAACCTTCAGGGCGCGATTTCTCCGATCTACCTGGTCAACGCCATCGGCAGCGTACTGACCCAGAAGGGCGAAGGCGTTTTCGCCTTCAACTACAAGCTGGTCGGGCCGGTCTCGGCGCCGCAGGTCTCGGTCAATCCGCTGTCGGGATTGGCGCCATTGTTTCTACGCAACCTTATGCGCGACCCGGCGCCGACGGTTTCGGACGGCCCCAACGCAACGCCCCAACGCGATGGCCCCAGCCCGTCTTTGGGGGCACGGGGAGAAGATCGTTGACCGGGATCTGTGGTCAAATCCATTCGGGCGTTGTATGCCGCGCGCATGAAGCTGAGTGATTTCGATTTCGACCTGCCCGAAGACCTGATCGCCACCCGGCCCGCCAGCCCGCGCTCGTCGGCGCGTCTGTTGGTGGCGCAGGGCGATGACCTGACCGATGCGCGCGTGTCCGACCTGCCCGACTGGCTGCGACCGGGCGACCGGCTGGTGCTGAACGACACTCGGGTCATTCCCGCGCGCCTGTCGGGGCGGCGCCACCGCGACAGCGCGCAGGGGTCGGTGTCGGCCGCGATCGAGGCCACCTTGCTGGACCCGCAGGCCGACGGCAGTTGGGCGGCACTGCTCAAGCCTCTGAAAAAGGTGCGCGTCGGCGAAGAGATCGTGTTCTCGGGCGAACTGTCTGCGATTCTGGAACGCGTCGTGGACGGGCAGGCCCATCTGCGGTTCAACCTGACGGGCGAGGATTTCGACCGCGCGCTTGAGCAGGCCGGGGCGATGCCGCTGCCGCCCTACATCGCCGCAAAGCGACCGGCGGACGAGCGGGACAAGACGGACTATCAGACGGTCTGGGCGCGCCATTCCGGTGCCGTGGCGGCCCCCACCGCCTCGCTGCATTTCGACGAGTCGCTGCTGCAGGCACTGGCTGCGCGTGGGGTGGATTTCACCTATGTCACCCTGCATGTGGGCGCGGGCACCTTCCTGCCGGTCAAGGTCGAGGACGTGACCACCCACAAGATGCATGCCGAATGGGGGCGTGTCAGCGCGCAGGCCGCGGCCGAGATCGCCGCCACCAAGGCCACCGGCGGCCGCGTCATTCCCGTGGGCACCACGGCGCTGCGCCTGATCGAAAGCGCCGCGCGCGGCGGACGGATCGAACCGTGGGAAGGCGAGACCGACATCTTCATCTATCCCGGTTTCAAATTCCATGTGACCGATGCGCTGATGACCAATTTCCACCTGCCCAAATCCACCCTGCTGATGCTGGTCTCGGCATTGATGGGTAAGGACCGGATGCTGCGGATCTACGATCACGCTATTGCCAGCCGGTACCGCTTCTTTTCTTATGGTGACGCGTCGCTTTTGATCCCTTAAAGGGCGCGATCACCGGACCGAATCCGGGAAATGTCGTAGACAAGCGCGACCGGGGCGTATTCAGGTCGTTTACCGCAACGAGTTTGACGCAAAGAATTGTTCAGCAGAATTGGAGGCAGTCATGCTTCAGGTACTTGCCAGCGCATGGGCGCTTCTTCTAGGAATGGGTCTGCTGATGATCGGCAACGGCCTGCAGGGTACCCTGCTGGGCGTGCGGGGCGAGATCGAGGGCTTCTCGACGCTGGAGATGTCCTTTGTCATGTCGGCCTATTTCGTGGGATTCCTGGGCGGCTCGCGCCTGGCCCCCGAGATGATCCGGCGGGTCGGGCATGTGCGGGTCTTCGCGGCGCTGGCGTCGTTCATCTCGGCGGTGATGATCATGTATCCGATGCTGACCGACCCGATCGCCTGGTCGCTGGGCCGCGTGGTGATCGGCTTTTGTTTTTCCGGCGTGTATGTGACGGCCGAAAGCTGGTTGAACAATGCCGCCAGCAATGAAAACCGGGGGCAGGCGCTGTCGCTGTACATGATCGTCCAGATGATCGGCATCGTCAGTGCGCAGGCGCTGATGCTGGTGGGCGATCCGGCGGGGTACGAGACCTTCGTAATCGCCTCGATCCTGGTCTCGGTCTCGTTCGCGCCGATCCTGCTGTCGATCTCGCCGACACCGGCCTTTGACACGACCAAGCCGATGACGCTGAGACAGTTGATGGAAACCTCGCCGCTGGGCTGCGTTGGCATGTTCCTGCTGGGCGGCGTCTTTTCGGCCCAGTTCGGCATGGCCGCGGTCTATGGCGCCCGCGCCGGGTTGACACTGGTCGAGATTTCGACCTTCGTGGCAACCTTCTACATCGGTGCGTTGCTGTTGCAGTATCCGCTGGGATGGTTCTCGGACCGGATGGACCGGCGGGTGCTGATCCTGCTGGTTTCGGTCGCCGGGGGGGCCGCGGCTCTGGTGGGCATGCTGTTTGGCATGACCTTCGCGGTTCTGCTGGCCGCCGCCTTCGTGATCGGAGGCATGTCGAACCCGCTTTATTCGCTGCTGATCGCCTATACCAATGACTATCTGGAATACGAGGACATGGCCGCTGCCTCGGGCGGGTTGATCTTCATCAACGGTTTGGGGGCGATCGCTGGCCCGCTCATCACCGGTTGGCTGATGGGCGATGCGGTGTTCGGGCCGTCCGGGTATTTCCTGTTAATCGCAGCGTTGCTGTTCGCCATGGCTGCCTATGCGTTGTACCGGATGACCCAGCGTGCCCATGTGCCGGTGGACGAGACCGCCGCGCTTGCGCCGCTTTACCCCACCGCCTCGCCGGTGGCGCTGGAAGTTGCGCAGGAAATCGCCATTGAGGCCGCGCAGGACGACGAAGAGGCTGAAACTCCGGCCTGAGCGCCGGATATGTGTCGCAAGTGTTGCAATATGTTACTGTAACATTTCTGTAAAAGACCCTTAAATGACCCTACGTCTCTTGGGGGAGAACACACGGAGTCATTGGGATGGTCGGTCCTGAAGAAGTATTGAGTTTTTGGTTGGATGAAGTCGGCCCCAAGGGCTGGTACCGCGAGGATGAGGCACTGGATACCCGGATCCGGGAGAGGTTCCTGACGACGTGGGAAGCGGCGTGCCAAGGGAAATTCTCGCTGTGGCTGACCTATCCCAGCGGGGCCTTGGCCTACATCATTCTGATGGATCAATTTCCGCGCAACATGTTCCGGGGCAGCGCTCGGGCCTTCGCGTCCGACAGGGCTGCGCTGGCGGCGGCCAAATGCGCCATCGACAAGGGCTGGGACCTGAAGATCGACGAACCGGCGCGGCAATTCTTCTACATGCCGCTGATGCATTCCGAGAACCTGTGCGACCAGGAACGCTGTGTACGACTGATGTGCGAGCGCATGCCCAAGCATGGCAGAGACAACCTGCTGCATGCCCGCGCGCATCGCGAGGTGATCAGAAAATTCGGGCGGTTCCCCTATCGCAACGCGGCGCTGTCGCGGGAAACGACTGCGCCCGAGGCCGCCTATGTCAGCAACGGCGGTTACGGTGCCACCGTGCGCGAGTTGCAGGCGATCGCCTAGCTTTCCTGCGCCCCGCAGCCGCGCAGCGTCATCAGGCGTTGGCTGGTGGTGTCGATGGCTGTGATTATGGCTCGGTCGATCAACAGTCCCGGGGTTTCGGCGATCTGTGTCAGGGTATCTTGTGCCCGGTTCAGGGCTGCCAGGCTCTGGTCGAGCCGGTCCAGCGTTCGCGCCAGCTCCTGTCCAGTGTCCAAATCGGTACTGCCGCCGGCGCGAACGGCCTTCAACTCGTCCCGCAACGCGCTCAAATCCGCTCTGATGTTGCGGGCCTGCTCCTGAAATGGGCGCACGATCTGCAGATTCTGCTGGAACCGGTCCTGAATGTTCTCGACGCTCTGCGCCAGTTTCCAGCCGAGAAACAGGCACAGGGCCAGCAGGATCAGAGTCGCGTTCAGTAGGGCAATCAGCAGATCCTTGAGTGTTCGGGCCATGGCCTGGGCCTCCTATGTCTCGGTCAAACACGTGTTGCCAATGGAATTGGTATCTTTTCTAGCCTTCCGCCCAGCGCTGCAATAGTCTTGACGGGCTGGGTTTCTGCTTTTGTGACCTTACGTCACCAATGTCGCAGGCAGCGATGTTGAAGCGCCCGCAGAAATAGTTTAGCACTAAACTAGTTTTCATCAGACCCGCGCCGAGAGGTACACATGGCTGCAAAAACCTTTGATCTGATCGTAATCGGGGCTGGCCCCGGCGGCTATGTCGCTGCCATCCGCGCGGCCCAGCTGGGCCTGAAGACCGCAATCGTCGAGCGCGAGCACCTGGGCGGCATCTGTTTGAACTGGGGCTGCATCCCGACCAAGGCGCTGCTGCGGTCTGCCGAGGTATTCCACCTGATGGAACGCGCCAAGGATTTCGGGCTGAGCGCCGAGAAGATCGGATATGATATCGATGCTGTGGTCAAGCGGTCGCGCGGCGTGGCCAAGCAGTTGGCCGGTGGCGTCGGGCACCTTCTGAAAAAGAACAAGGTTACCGTGGTGATGGGAGAGGCGACGATCCCCGCGCGCGGCAAGGTTTCGGTCAAGACCGACAAGGGAACCGAGGAGTTGGCCGCCAGCAACATCATCCTCGCCACCGGGGCCCGGGCGCGTGAGTTGCCTGGGCTCGAGGCCGACGGCGACCTGGTCTGGACCTACAAGCACGCGCTGCAGCCCCCTCGGATGCCCAAGAAGCTGCTGGTCATCGGCTCGGGCGCGATCGGGATCGAATTCGCCAGTTTCTTCAATACGCTGGGCGCGGACACGACGGTGGTCGAGGTCATGGACCGCGTTCTGCCGGTCGAGGATGCCGAGATCAGCGCCTTTGCCAAAAAGGCATTCATCAAGCAGGGCATGAAGATCATGGAGAAATCCATGGTCAAGCAGCTTGACCGCGGCAAGGGCAAGGTGACCGCCCATATCGAAACCGGCGGAAAGACGGAAAAACACGAATTCGACACGGTCATCTCTGCCGTTGGGATCGTCGGCAACGTCGAGAACCTGGGGCTCGAGGCGTTGGGGGTGAAGATCGACAGAACCCATGTCGTGACCGATGAATTCTGCCGTACCGGCGTCGATGGCCTCTATGCGATCGGCGACATCGCAGGGGCGCCTTGGCTGGCGCACAAGGCAAGCCACGAGGGCGTCATGGTCGCGGAACTGATCGCCGGAAAACATGCCCATCCCGTCAAACCCGAGAGCATCGCTGGGTGCACCTACTGCCACCCCCAGGTGGCATCGGTCGGCTACACCGAAGCCAAGGCCAAAGAGTTGGGCTTTGAGGTCAAGGTCGGCCGTTTCCCCTTTATCGGTAATGGCAAGGCCATCGCGCTGGGAGAACCCGAGGGCATGATCAAGACCGTTTTCGATGCCAAGACGGGTGAGCTGTTAGGGGCGCACATGGTCGGTGCCGAGGTGACCGAGCTCATCCAAGGATATGTCGTAGGGCGCCAGTTGGAAACCACGGAAGAAGACCTGATGAACACCGTCTTCCCGCACCCGACGCTGTCGGAAATGATGCACGAGGCCGTTCTGGACGCTTACGGACGCGCCATCCACTTCTAGCTGCAAATCGGATCATTGCGGAACGCGGAATGGGGCTCTGCCCCTACCGCGCTGCGCGCGGCTCCCCCGGGATATTTTGGGCCAGATGAAGTGCGGTCGTATTCTTCATCTGGCGTCAAATATCCCGGAGTGCGAGGCAGAGCCTCGCAAACTGCTTCTGCTCAGCGGGTCAGGGCGTCCAGGATACGGGCCCACGAGCGGATGCCCTTGTGAAAGCTGTTCACGTCATACTTTTCGTTGGGTGAATGGATGGCGTCGTCGTCGTTCGCAAATCCGACCAGCATCGAATCCAGCCCCAGAACGGAATTGAAATATCCCACGACCGGGATCGAGCCGCCCATGCCGGTGAAAACAGCCTCGCGATTCCATTCATCTGAAAGGGCGCTGCGGGCGGCCTCGAACTCCGGCCGGTCCAGATTCATCACCGAGGCGGGGGAGCCTTCGAGGTCATTGTCCCAAACGACCTTGGCGTCGGGCGACAGGCGGTCTTCGACGTGTTTGCGGATCTTGTCCCGCAGTTTGTCGGGGTCCATGTCGCCGACCAGTCGGCAGGTGATCTTGCAATGGGCTTCGCTGGGGATCACGGTTTTCGACCCCGCCCCGTTGTAGCCGCCCCACAGCCCGTTGATTTCCAGCGTCGGCCGCGCCCATTGCTGCTCGAGCGTCGAGTAGCCCTTTTCGCCGTGCGGCTGCGTGTAGCCGACCGAATTGAGGTACTCGGCCTCGTCAAAGCCGCAATTCTCCCATTGGCGCAGCTGGTCGGCGGGAACCTCGTGCACGCCTTCGTAGAAGCCTTCGACCGCAACGCGGCCGGTTTCCTCGTCGTAGAACGAGGCGACGATCCGGGAAATCTCGCGCAGCGGATTCAGGCCCGGGCCGCCGTAGTGGCCCGAATGCAGGTCGATGCGCGGGCCGATGATCGTGAATTCATCCTTGAGCATGCCGCGCAGTTGCGAGGCGATCGAGGGCACGCCGCGCGACACCATCGACGTGTCGCAGACCAGCGCCAGATCGGCCTTCAACTCGTCCTTGTTGGTCTCGAGGAACGGGACCAGCGAAGGCGACCCAGACTCTTCTTCACCTTCGAAGAAGAAGGTGATCCGGCAGGGCAGTTTGCCATGCACGGCCTTCCACGCACGGCAGGCCTCGACGAAAGTCATCAGCTGGCCCTTGTCGTCCGAGGCACCGCGCCCGCGGATCACCTGGCCGTGCTCGGTCTCTTCCAGAGCCGGGTCGAACGGGTCGCGCTTCCACAGGTTCAGCGGGTCAACCGGCTGAACGTCATAGTGCCCGTAGAACAGCAGGTGCGGTGCGTCAGCATCATCGCCAACATGACCGACGACCATCGGGTGGCCCGGCGTTGCGCGCTTTTCTGACTGAATGCCCATGCTCTGCAAATCGGCGACCAGCCAGTCGGCAGCCTTGTCAACGCTTTCCTTGTAGGCTGGATCGGTCGAGATGGACGGGATCCGAAGAAATTCCATCAACCGGTCGATCGAGGTGGTAAGATCAGCGTCGATCTTGCTCAGTACGGCGTCAAGCGACATCGGGGGCTCCTGAATGGTTTTGAATTTGCGCCGAACCTATCAGCGCCAGCGGTGCCGTCCAGCCCAAGCCGCAGGGAAACCGCGGACAATATCGGAAACATGCGAGCATGTGAGGCGCCCGGCCTGCGTCGTTTCCTCGCGCTTGGTGGTGTCGAGTTTACTTGTCGCGGCTGGCCCGAAAGGATAATTGATGCAAATCAATGTTGCGACGGGTCCCGACGGGCTAGGCAAGTGCAGGAAACAAATAGCGGACGTTGCCTGAAAATCGGGTACTATGGCACGGAGAAACGCCTGGCCGCGCGAAAGGGTCATGAAGGAGGGTCCTTTGGACTATACAGCTCAGCTCGATACGGCGATTGCCAAGCTGCATGAAGAAGGACGTTACCGGACCTTTATCGACATCGAACGTCGCAACGGACAGTTCCCGCATGCGGTACGCACGCGCCCCGACGGGTCGCAGCAGGACATCACGGTCTGGTGCGGCAACGATTATCTGGGCATGGGGCAGCACCCTGTCGTGTTGCAGGCGATGCACCAGGCAATCGACGCAACCGGTGCCGGATCGGGCGGGACGCGCAACATCTCGGGCACGACCGTCTATCACAAACGGCTCGAGGCGGAACTGGCCGATCTGCACGGCAAAGAGGCGGCGCTGCTGTTCACAAGCGCCTACATCGCCAACGACGCCACTCTTAGCACGCTGCCCAAGTTGTTTCCGGGCCTGATCATCTATTCCGACGAACTGAACCATGCTTCGATGATCGAGGGCGTGCGCCGCAACGGGGGCGCCAAGCGGATCTTCCGCCACAATGACGTGGCCCATCTGCGCGAACTGCTCCTAGCCGACGACCCGGCCGCGCCCAAGCTGATCGCCTTTGAATCGGTGTATTCCATGGACGGCGATTTCGGTCCGATCGAGGAAATTTGCGACTTGGCCGACGAGTTCGGCGCGCTGACCTATATCGACGAAGTGCATGCCGTGGGCATGTACGGCCCGCGCGGCGGCGGCGTGACCGAGCGTGACCGGCTGGCGCATCGGATCGACATTATCAACGGCACCCTGGCCAAGGCCTATGGCGTGATGGGCGGCTACATCGCGGCCAGCGCGAAAATGTGCGATGCCGTTCGCTCTTATGCGCCGGGTTTTATCTTTACCACCTCGCTGCCTCCGGCGGTCGCTGCGGGCGCCGCAGCCTCGGTCGCCTTCCTCAAGCGTGCGCCGGAACTGCGCGAGCAGCATCAGACCCAGGCCAAGATCCTCAAGCTGCGGCTGAAGGGGCTGGGCTTGCCGCTGATCGACCACGGCAGCCACATCGTGCCGGTGATAGTAGGCGACCCGGTACATACCAAAAAGCTCAGCGACATGCTGCTGGAAAGCTATGGCATCTATGTCCAGCCGATCAATTTCCCGACCGTGCCCCGCGGGACCGAGCGCCTGCGCTTTACCCCGTCGCCCGTCCATGGACCGGACGAGATGAACCGCTTGGTCCAGGCAATGGACGAACTTTGGTCACATTGTGCGCTAAATCGCGCCGAACTTGCCGGGTAGCCTCTGACTGACATGTGCAACATGTTTGGCGCGTGTTAAGCTCTCGCTAACAAAAGAAAACGGATGATTCGTTGTGGGGATGATTCGCCGTTTGCGTGTAACACGCGGTAGGCAGTTTGGGGCAGCAGGGATGATTGGGCGCAGGACTCAGCGCAATTCCGAGCAAGACGTGGAGGTCAGGCCAAAAGGGTTTGACGACTATGAGGTTCGCCTGGGCGATGTCATGCGCGGCGAGCGTGCCACCAAGGGCAAGTCTCTGCTGGATGTCCAACGTGAACTGCGGATCAAGGCCAACTACATCGCCGCCATCGAAAACGCCGACCCTGATGCGTTCGACACACCCGGCTTTATCGCCGGGTATGTGCGTTCCTACGCCCGGTATCTGGGCATGGACCCGGATGAAACCTTTGAAACCTTCTGCAAGGAAAGCGGGTTTTCGGTGGCGCATGGCATGTCGGCCCAAGCCTCGGTGGTCAAGAAAGGCGGCGGCGACTTGCCGGCGCGTGGACCAATGGGGCGCGACCCGTTCATTTCGCCGAACACGCCTTATCTTCCGGGCCGTGAATCCGTCTTCAGCCAGATTGAACCCCGGGCAATCGGCTCTTCGCTGGTCCTGCTGGCACTGATCGGCGGCATCGGCTATGGCGGCTGGTCGGTTCTCAACAAGATCCAGCAGGTGCAGGTCGCCCCGGTCGAACAAGCGCCGGTGGTGTTGGCCGATCTCGATCCGCTGGCGGCGATCCGGTCCGACACCGACGATGATATCGACGGCTTGCAGGCCCCCAGTGCAGAGGCGTTGGATCGTCTGTATCGGCCGCAGGCGCTGGACGTGCCGGTGCTGGTGGCGCGCGATGCGCCGATCTCGACGCTCGATCCGCGCACCGTAGGCACCTTCCGCCCGCCGGAACTGCCCGAGGTGGCTATGGCCGAAGTGCACACGGTCGAGCGCACACCGCTGCCGCAAGTGGTCGAAAAGGTGGACACTGCGCTCAAGATCGTTGCGGTAGAACCTGCCTGGATGCGGGTCACCGCAGCCGATGGCAGCGTGATCTTCGAGGGAACGCTTGGCACGGTCGAAAACGGCAACGTCTTCGAGGTGCCGCTGACCGAAGAGCCCCCGCAACTGCGCGCAGGGGCGTCGGGCAGCGTGTATTTCTCGATGAACGGCCAGCATTACGGCCCGGTCGGTAAGCCCGGAACCGTGTCCAAGGGCGTGATCCTGTCCAAGGACGCGGTTGCCGAAAACTACGCCGTTGCCGATCTCACGTCCGAGGCCAACAGTGCGCTGCGGCGTCTGGTGGCCGAGCTTCAGACTCAAGCGACCGAAGCCCCGGCAGAGTGATCTTGCCATTGCGGCGGGCTTGCCCCCGGACTATCTAAAGGCCAGACCTCAGACTGACGCGGATCCGTTTTCATGTCTCTGAACCACGTGCGCCCCTGGCGCGACATCTATCGCCGCAAATCCCGCCAGATCATGGTCGGCAACGTTCCGGTGGGCGGCGACGCGCCGATCGCCGTGCAAACTATGACCAACACGCTGACGACCGATGTCGCCGCGACCGTGGCGCAGGTACAGGCGGCGGCCGAGGCCGGAGCGGATATCGTGCGTGTATCGGTCCCGGACGAGGCGTCGTCGAAGGCGTTAAAGGAGATCGTGCGCGAAAGCCCGGTGCCGATCGTGGCGGATATCCATTTCCACTATCGGCGCGGCATCGAGGCCGCCGAGGCCGGCGCCGCGTGCCTGCGCATCAACCCGGGCAATATCGGTGATGAAAAGCGGGTGAAAGAGGTCATCAAGGCCGCGCGCGACCACAATTGCTCGATCCGCATCGGCGTGAACGCGGGCAGTTTGGAAAAGCACCTGCTGGAGAAATATGGCGAGCCGTGCCCCGAGGCGATGGTGGAAAGCGGGCTCGAACATATCCGCATCCTGCAGGACAATGATTTCCACGAATTCAAGATCAGCGTGAAGGCCAGCGACGTTTTCCTGTCGGCTGCTGCCTATCAGGGCATCGCCGAGGCCACCGACGCCCCGATCCATCTGGGCATCACCGAGGCCGGGGGGCTGGTCAGCGGCACGATCAAATCGGCCATCGGGCTGGGCAACCTGCTGTGGATGGGGATCGGCGACACGATCCGCGTCAGCCTGTCAGCCGATCCGGTCGAAGAGGTGAAGGTCGGTTTCGAGATCCTAAAATCTCTTGGCCTGCGCCATCGGGGCGTGAACATCATCTCATGCCCGTCCTGCGCGCGGCAGGGGTTCGACGTGATCAAGACGGTCGAGACGCTGGAAAAGAGGCTGGAACACATCAAGACGCCCATGAGCCTGTCGATCATCGGCTGCGTCGTGAACGGCCCCGGCGAGGCGCTTATGACCGATGTCGGCTTTACCGGCGGGGGCGCGGGTTCGGGCATGGTCTATCTGGCGGGCAAGGCCAGCCACAAGATGTCGAACGAACAGATGATCGACCACATCGTCGAGCAGGTGGAGAAGAAGGCGGCGGAACTGGACGCCGCGGCCGAGGCGGCTGAATAGAAACAGAAAAAACCGCAGCACCTGGCTGCGGCTCTTCCATGTCGTTGCGTGTCCGGTCTCGACCTCTTGGCCGACTATCCCTGTTCGGCGCGCACGGCGTCGGCGATCTGCTGCATCTGATCGGCCTTCAGATAACCGCGCAACATTTCCGTACCCAGCACGAAGCTGGGCGTGCCAGAAATCTTGAGCCGTTGCGCCAGTTCGCGGGTCTGGGCGATTTCATCTGTCACCGCGTCGCTATCCATTGCAGCCAAGATCGCATCGCTGTCCAGGCCCAGCCCGTCGGAAATTCGGCGCAGGGCTACTTCGGTCACGTCTCCGCCGAATTCCATCAGCGCGTCATGCACCTGCTTGTAGGCGTCGTCGCCTGCGACTTGCTTGGTCGCAATAGCAAAACGTGACGACAACACCGAAGCCTCGCCAAGGATCGGGAACTCTTTGATGATAAAGCGGATGTTTCCATCCTGTGCCAGCAGGGCGTCGACCTCGGGCACCGCTCGGCGGCAATAGCCGCAGCGATAGTCCATGAACTCGACCAGAGTGATGTCGCCGTCTGGATTGCCACCCACCCAGCTGTAGCCGTCATTGAACAGCGCCTCGGCATTGGCTGCGACCAGGTCCTTGTCGGCTGCGGCTTCGGCTGCGGCATTGCGCTGCTCCAGAATGTTGACCGCTTCGATGATGACCTCGGGGTTTTCCAACAGATATTCGCGCACGGCCGCGCCGAACTCGGCCTTTTCGTCGGGACTCATCGCGCTCAGGTCCAGCGCCTGCGCGGGGCCGGATATCAGGGTAAGCCCCAGAAGGGCAGGTGCTGCGTGTCTGAGGATCATTTCCGTTTCCTTTTCGATTTCTCAGCTCGTTCTGCGGCAATCAGCACATCCTGTGCCCGTTGCCAACCCGGTGAGCCTTCGGGCAATTGCCCGACGGCGCGTCTTGCGTGGATGCCCGCATCGGCCAGGCGGCCTTGCAGGGCATAGCGTTCGGCGGTGACGGTCGCGGCCATGCCGGGCTGTCCCAGCTTGGCATAGGCCACCCCCAGATCCTGCATCAGCCGCAGGCTTCGATAGTCGCGGGCGCGTGCCTTTTCAAGCACTTGCAGGGCTTCCTTCGTACGCCCTTCGGCCAGCAACCCGCGCCCGTACCCGGCCATGATCAGAGCATCGCGCGGCGCCAGTTCCATGGCCTTGGCATAGGCGTTGACCGCTTGCGCAAACCGGCGGTTTTCCAGCAGGATCTGACCTTTCAACTCGTAATAGTACGGATCCTCGGGCCGGATCGCCAAGGCCCCGTCGATGGCCGACAGGGCCGCACCCAGATTGCGGTTCTGGTGATGGGCGGCGGCTTCGCGCATCAGGCGGATGTCCCGTGCGCTTTCTTCTTTGGCGCGGCGCAGGGTCCAGCTGGGCGAGCGCAGGAAGGCCGACAGTTTGCCCTTCACCCGCGCGAACCAGTAGTCGGCGTTCGGGTCGGGTTTGGCGCGGTCGCCGAATTCATCCAGAAAGGCCTCGGCGGCGCGCAGACGCTCGCGGCTGGTGGGGTGCGACCGCATGTAGGGGTCCTGATTGGCCTCGCTCAGCAATTCCTGGCCGGCGAATTTCCGGTGCAGGGCGACCATGCCGCTGGGCGAGATCTCGGCCCAGCGCAGGTATCCGGCCGCGCTGCGGTCGGCCGAGGCCTCTTCGGCGCGGGTGTGGCCCAGAAAGCTGCGCAGCGCCGAGGCGGATGTTCCGGCGGCGATCCCGGCTGCGGCCTCGCCGCCCCCTGCAGCCGCGGCGATCATGGCCAGCGCGGTTCCGAACCCGGCGGCCCGCTTGGCGGCGCGCAGGTTTTCGGCCCGCCGGGCCAGATGCCCGTTGGCGATATGGGCGGCCTCGTGCGCGATGACGGCCTGCAGCATCTCGGGGCTGTCGACGCTGAGGATCAGCCCGTGGTTCACGTAGATCGTGTTGTAGTCGATCACGAAGGCGTTGAACGTATCGTCCTTGACCACCAGAACGCGCACGCGGTTGGTGTTCAGCCCCGCCGCGCGCAGGATCGGAAAGGCCAGTTCGCGCAGCCCGTGTTCGATATCGGGGTCGCGGATCAGGCTTTGCGCGTGGCTTTGCGCGGCGGCCGCGATCCACAGCGCCACCGCCAGCAGAAATGCCGGGATTGACGCCAGCCGGGATCCGCGTTCAAAAGCCATGGTCGCAACATGGGAGATGGGCATGCGAAACTCAACCCGGTCGGGCGTTGATCCCTTCATCGTGATGGACGTGATGGAGGCCGCGCGCCGCGCTGAAGAGGCCGGGCGCCACATCATCCACATGGAAGTCGGCCAGCCCGGAACCGGCGCGCCTCAAGGCGCGTTGGAGGCGCTGGCCCGCGCGATGCGGCACGGCCCGCTGGGCTATACCGTCGCGCTGGGTCTGCCGGCGCTGCGGCAACGCATCGCACGGATGTATGGCGAATGGTACGACGTAGACCTGAACCCCGAACGGGTGGTGATCACCCCGGGATCCTCAGGCGGATTCCTGCTGGCCTTCACCGCGCTGTTCGACAGCGGCGACCGGGTGGGGATCGGCGCGCCGGGTTATCCGTCCTATCGTCAGATCTTGCGGGCGCTGGGGCTGGTGTCGGTCGATCTGCCGACTGCGCAGGAAAACCGCCTGCAACCCGTGCCACAGGATTTTGCCGGGCTCGACCTGCAGGGGCTGATGGTGGCCTCGCCCGCAAACCCGACCGGAACCATGCTGGACCACGCCGCCATGGGCGCGCTGATCGAGGCCGCGCAGGGGCAGGGTGCTTCGTTCATCAGTGACGAAATTTATCACGGGCTGGAATACGAGGCCAAGGCGGTCACTGCTCTGGAATTGACCGACGAGTGTTATGTCATCAACTCGTTTTCCAAGTATTTCTCGATGACCGGCTGGCGCGTCGGCTGGATGGTGGTGCCCGAGGATCAGGTGCGCGTGGTCGAACGCATCGCCCAGAACATGTTCATCTGTGCGCCCCATGCCAGCCAGATCGCCGCGCTGGCCGCGATGGATTGCGAGGACGAACTGCAGGGCAACCTAGCCGTCTATCGCCGCAACCGCGACCTGATGCTGAAGGGCCTGCCCGAGGCCGGGTTCACCAACATCGCGCCGCCGGACGGGGCGTTCTATGTCTATGCCGAGGTCTCGGACCTGACCCAGGACAGCCGCGCTTTTGCCGCCGAGATCCTGGACAAGGCCGGCGTCGCCGTAACGCCGGGGTTGGATTTCGACCCAGTGCGCGGCCACACGACCCTGCGCTTTTCCTACGCCCGGTCGACCGAGGACATCGAGCAGGGCCTGGAACGGCTCCGCAGCTTCATGGTGGATCGCCGGGCCGCGCATAAGTCGGCCTGAGGCGTTCACAAACCGGCCGTGCTGCGATAGGCTGCTGCCAAACGATCTCGGGAAAACTTGAGGCCATGAGCAGGATCCTTTTCGCACTCGCCCTGATCTGGGCGCTGACTGGCGCGGTATGGGCGCAGGACTTCAATGCCTTGGCGCGTGTCCTGCCCGAGGATAGCCGGATCATCGACGATGACGGCGCGGGCGTACAGGTCCAACTGGGGCTGAGCCAGGGCGTGCCATATCGCATCTTCACCCTTCAAGACCCGTACCGGATGGTGATCGACTTCAAGGAAGTCGACTGGAGCGGGTTGAACCGCGAGGCCTTCCTGCAGACCCGGCGCATCAGCGCGGTTCGGTTCGGGGCCTATGTGCCCGGCTGGTCGCGTCTGGTGCTGGAACTTGGGGCGCCGCTGGCTGTGGACCGGGCCGTGATGCGGGTCGATCCGGCCTCGGGCGCGGCGGTGTTGACCCTGAACCTGAAAGGCACCGATTTCGAAAGCTTCGCCGCAAGCGCGGGCGCGCCGCACACGCCCGGATGGGATCTGCCGCCCCCGGCCGATCTGCCGGCGCTGCGCGGCGCGGATGACCGACGGGCGCTGCGGGTGATGCTTGACCCAGGCCATGGCGGCATCGACCCCGGCGCCGAGGCGGGCGGAACCAACGAAAAGACCTTGATGCTGACCTTCGCCCGCGAACTGCGCGAGGAACTGCTGCGCGCGGGCGGGTTCGAAGTGGTCCTGACGCGGGCCGACGATTATTTCGTCTCGCTGGAACGGCGGATCGCGCTGGCGCATCGCGCCGCAGCCGATGTCTTCATCTCGCTGCATGCCGACGCGCTGTCCGAGGGGCAGGCCCACGGCGCCACGATCTATGTCCTGTCCAACGAGGCCTCGGACGTGGCCAGCCGCAAACTGGCCGAGCGGCACGACCGCGACGACCTGATCGCCGGCGTTGATCTGAGCGGCTCGGACGACCAGATCGCCGACGTTCTGCTGGACATGGCCCGGCAAGAGACCCAGCCCCGCACCGAGGCGCTGGCGCAGACGCTGGCCAACGGCATGGCGCAACAGGGCGGGCCGATGAACCGGCGCCCTGTCCGTCGGGCCTCGTTTTCGGTACTCAAGGCCGCCGACATCCCGTCAGTTCTGGTCGAACTTGGGTTCTTGTCCAGCCCCAGAGATCTGAAAAACCTGAAAAATCCCGAATGGCGATCCACCATGGCGCGCGGCATCCGTCAGGGGCTTCAGGCTTGGCGGCAGCAAGATCTGGCCCGCCGCGACCTGATTGGGCAGTGACCCTGCGGCGCAAAACGGCTAGTATCGGCGCGGGTGCTTTGACCCTTGTGTGCAGCGGCACTATATAGGCTGCACCGCGAACAAAAGGCAGCAACGTGATCCGGTTCATTCTTTCGATTTTTGGGGCGATCTTCAGCCTCGTGACGCTTGGTATCTTCATGGCGGCGCTGGTGATCGGCGCGGTGTTCTGGATGTACGGCCGTGACCTGCCCAGCCACGAGTCGTTGGCCCAGTACAAGCCGCCCACCATCAGCCGCATCTATTCGGGCGAAGGCCACCTGATTGACGAATTCGCCCAGGAGCGCCGCCTGTTCACCCCGTCCGAGGAAATCCCCGACCTGGTCAAGCAGGCCTTCATCTCGGCCGAGGACAAGAATTTCTACACCCACCAAGGCTATGACCCGCGCGGCATCATCGCCGCCGCGGTCGAGGCGGTGAAGTCCAAGGGCGAAAACGTTCGCGGGGCCTCGACCATCACCCAGCAGGTGATGAAGAACTTCCTTCTGTCGGGCGACCGCCGGGCCGAGCGCAAGATCAAGGAAATCATCCTTGCCACCCGCCTGGAAGAGACGCTGGACAAGGAACAGATCCTCGAGCTTTATCTCAACGAGATCTTCCTGGGCCAGAACTCCTACGGCGTGACCGCTGCCGCGCAGACCTATTTCAACAAGACCTTGCAGGAACTGGCCCCGCACGAGGCGGCGACGCTGGCGGCGATGCCCAAGGCGCCGTCGGACTATCACCCGGTCCGGCAGAAGGATCGCCTGCTGGCGCGGCGCAACTATGTGCTGCGCGAAATGTACCAGAACGGGTACATCGACAAGGCGACCTATGAGACCGAAGTGGCGCAACCGCTGCGCTCGGTCCAGAACGGCGATTTCGAAAGCTTCCGCACCGCGCTGCCGCCGCGCGACTATTTCACCGACGAGATCCGCCGTCAGTTGAGCGAGGATTTCGGCGAGGGCGAATTTTTTACCGGCGGTTTCACCGTCCGCGCCTCGGTGGACGAAGAGATGCAGGTCGAAGCCGCACTTGCCCTGCGCGAGGCCTTGCAGAAATACGACCGGTCGCGCGGGAAATGGCGCGGAACCGGCCTGACCATCCCCGAGGAAATATTGGCCGACGAGGCACAATGGCGCGCAGAGCTGGCCAAACTGGAGGTTCCACGCGACGTGGTGCTGCCCACGCCGTGGTATCCGGCGGTGGTGCTGGACGTTGCCGACCAGCAACTGACCGTGGGGGTCGAAAACGGTCCGGCCGACGGCATCATCCCGCGCAGCGACATCAAGTGGATGCAGGGCGATTTCCGCGCCAATTTCAAGCGCGGCGACGTGATCCTTGTGGTAGCCGCCGAAGACGGCCAGTGGTCGGCCCGCCAGATCCCCGAGGTTCAGGGCGGATTTGTCGCGATGGACGTGAACTCGGGCCGCGTTCTGGCGATACAGGGCGGGTTCTCGTACCAGGACTCGGTGTTCAACCGCGCCACCCAGGCGCTGCGCCAGCCCGGTTCGGCCTTCAAGCCCTTCGTCTATGCCGCCGCGCTCGACAGCGGCTACAGCCCGGCGACCATCGTGGTGGATGCGCCCATCGAGGTGAATACGCCGCAGGGTCTGTGGACCCCCAAGAACTCGACCAACAAGTTCTATGGCCCCACGCCGCTGCGCACCGGGATCGAGCAGTCGCGGAACCTGATGACCATCCGCTTGGCACAGGAGGTTTCGATGCCCGTGGTCGCAGGTTATGCGGAACGGTTTGGCGTATACGACAACATGGGCCCCTACCTGGCCAACGCGCTGGGGGCCGAGGAGACCACGCTCTACAAGATGGTTGCGGCCTATGCGATGTTCGCCAACGGTGGCGAGCGGGTCAAACCCACCCTGGTCGACCGGATCCAGGACCGGTTTGGCAAGACGATCTATCGGCATGATGATCGTCAATGCCTCGATTGCAATTCCAGCTGGCTGGAACCCGATGCGGCCCCCACCATCGTCGACGACCGCGAGCAGGTGATGGACCCGATCACCGCCTATCAGCTGACCTCGATGATGAAGGGTGTGGTGGATCGCGGTACCGCGTCGCGTGTGGTCAACCTGCCGGTTCCGACGGCTGGCAAGACCGGTACGACCAACGAATCCAAGGACGCCTGGTTCATCGGCTTCACCTCGAATATCGTGGCCGGCTGCTATATCGGCTATGACCGTCCGCGCCCGATGGGGCGGGGGGCCTATGGCGGCACGCTGTGCGGGCCGGTCTTCCAGAGCTTCATGGAAAAGGCAGTCGCGAAATACGGCGGCGGCCCGTTCGAAGTGCCCCCGGGCGGCCATTTCATCAAGATCGACCGGTTTAGCGGCGCGCGGCTGCCGGAAGATGCAACCGGCGATTACGTCGTGGCCGAATATTTCCGCGATGGTGTCGATGGTTTCATCGACCGCGTGTATGACGGCGGTTTCGCGATGGGGTCCGACCTGCCTCTGTTCGAGGAGGTCACGAGCGGAGGTCGTCAGGTTCGGACATCGACCGGCGAAACGGTCATCGTGGGACCCAAAGCCAGCCAAGGCGATCTGCAGGGCGGCGGACTTTATTGATCCGCCACCGAGCGGGGGAAAGCTATGCAAACCCGCGCGGGTCATCTTGTGGTGGCCTGAACCTCTTGCTATCACGCAGGCCTGATTGAGCAAGTTGGGACCTGACCATGCGCGCCGAAATCCAGAACATCGTGGCCGAGATCCAAAAATCGCTGGAGCTGCTGGCCCAGCGTATGGACTATGAAACCGCGCCGCACCGGCTGGAGGAGTTCAACGCCCGCGTCGAAGACCCCAACCTGTGGGACAACCCCGAAAACGCGCAGAAGCTGATGCGCGAACGGCAGGTTCTAGTCGATGCGATCGAGACCTACGAGTCGATCAAGACCGATTTGAACGACAATGTCGAACTGATCGAACTGGGTGAGATGGAAGACGACGAAGAAGTCGTCAAGGATGCCGAAGAGGCCCTGAAAAAGCTGCGCGACAAAGCGGCCGAAAAAGAGCTCGAGGCGCTGCTGGACGGCGAGGCCGACGCCAACGACACCTTCCTGGAAATCAACGCGGGCGCCGGGGGCACCGAAAGCTGCGATTGGGCCTCGATGCTGGCGCGGATGTATGTCCGCTGGGCCGAGAAGAAGGGCTACAAGGTCGAGCTGCAGTCAGAAACCCCGGGCGAAGAGGCGGGGATCAAGTCGGCGGCCTACAAGATCTCGGGCCACAACGCCTATGGCTGGCTGAAGTCCGAAAGCGGCGTGCACCGGCTGGTGCGGATTTCGCCCTATGACTCGGCGGCCAAGCGGCACACATCGTTCAGCTCGGTCTGGGTCTATCCGGTGGTGGACGACAATATCGAGATCGAAGTGAACCCGGCGGATATCCGCGTCGATACCTACCGGTCCTCGGGGGCGGGCGGTCAGCACGTCAACACGACCGACTCGGCGGTTCGGATCACCCACATCCCGACCGGCATCGTGGTGACAAGTTCGGAAAAATCGCAGCACCAGAACCGCGACATCGCCATGAAGGCGCTTAAATCGCGCCTCTACCAGATGGAACTGGACCGTCGAAACGCCGAGATCAACGCCGCGCACGAGGCCAAGGGCGACGCGGGCTGGGGCAACCAGATCCGGTCCTACGTTCTGCAGCCCTATCAGATGGTCAAGGACCTGCGCACGGGTTACGAGACCTCGGACACCAAGGGTGTTCTGGACGGTGATCTGGATGGGTTCATGGCGGCCACGCTGGCGATGAACGTATCGGGCAAAAGCCGGGCCGAGGCGCAGTCGGACGCCTGATTGCGCACGGGGCGGGTGGCACACCGACAAAAGATACATACAAAACACCGGGTTTAAATGCGATCCGTCCATCGCTAGGCTGAGTTCGATCATAGCCTGGACGTAACCCCATGACCCCAATCGAAACTTCGGCCGTCGAACTGCTGAGCAAGCTGCGCGCGGGGCAGGTTTCGGCCGTCGAAGTGATGCGCGCGACGCTGGACCGGATCGCGCAGGTCAACGACCGGGTCAACGCCATCGTGGCACTGCAGGATGAAGATGCACTGATGGCGCAGGCGCAGGCGGCCGACGGCCATGCCCGGCATGGCCCGCTGCACGGTCTGCCAATGGCGGTCAAGGATCTGGTGAACGTGGCGGGCATTCCCTCGACCCAGGGTTCGCCCCTGTTTCGCGGCCATGTGCCCGATGCCGACGACCTGATCGCGGCCCGACTGCGCGCGGCAGGCGCGATCCTGATCGGCAAGACCAACACGCCGGAATTCGGTCTGGGGTCGCATACGTTCAACCCGGTCTATGGCGCCACCCGCAACCCCTATGACCTGACGCGCAGTTGCGGCGGGTCTTCGGGCGGGGCGGCGGTCGCCTTGGCCACGGGAATGCTGGCGCTGGCCGATGGGTCCGACATGATGGGCAGCCTGCGCAACCCGGCCGCTTGGAACAATGTCTATGGCTTCCGCCCGACCTGGGGCCGCGTCCCGTCCGAGCCGGTGGGCGATCTGTATCTTCATCAACTTTCGACGCTGGGTCCGATGGCGCGCAGCCCAGAGGATATCGGGCTGCTGCTGGACGTGATGTCGGGCGCGGACCCGCGCCAGCCCCTGTCGTTCGACAGCGATCCGGTCTCGCCCGTGCCGGTCAGAAGCCTTGAGGACATGCGCATCGGCTGGCTGGGTGACTGGGGCGGGGCCTTCCCAACGGAAGACGGCATTCTGCCGCTGTGCGCGCGCGAGTTGACGCTGTTTGCCCAGTTGGGCGCAACGGTCGAGGAGGTACAGCCCCCCTTCGATGCCGAACGGATCTGGGAGTCTTGGATCACGCTGCGCTCGTTCAGCGTGGCGGCCGGGCTGCAACCCTTGGCCGACCGCAAACACGCCCTGAAGGACAGTGCCCTATGGGAGCTCGAGCGCGGGCTGGCCCTGACCGCGATGCAACTGCAGGACGCCAGCGTGACCCGGTCAGACTGGCACCGGCGGGCGGTTGCGCTGTTTTCCGAATATGACGCGCTGGTGCTGCCAGCAGCGCAGGTCTGGCCGTTTCCGGTGGACTGGCCGTATCCGCGCCGCATCGCCGGGGTCGAGATGGACAGCTATCACCGTTGGATGCAGGTGGTGACACCGGTCAGCCTGTTGGGGCTGCCCTGCCTGTCGATTCCGGCCGGATTCGGGCCGGGGGGGCTGCCGATGGGGATGCAGCTGTTCGGCCCGCGGGGCAGCGATGCCCGACTGCTGTCGATCGGGGCCGCCTATCATGCGGTTACGCATTGGCCGCAGAAACGGCCGCCCGAGATTTGAAGGAACTGGGAGGACAGACGGAACATGGACAGGCCATTCGGAGTTCCAAAGTTGAAACCCGCCAGCCGCGAAATGCTGCGCACGGCGCTGCGCCGGGGCTGGCAGGACTATCGCCGCGCGCCGATCTTCGGCCTGCTGTTTGCGGGGTTCTACGTTCTCGTGGGTTGGCTGATGGCATGGATCACGGTGCAGACGGGCACCTCGTACTGGCTGGTGCTGGCCGCGATCGGGTTTCCGCTGTTGGGGCCGTTTGCAGCGGTGGGGCTGTACGAGGTCTCGCACCGGCTGGAACAGGGCGCGCCGCTGGATTTCGGTGCCATCTTCGGCGTGGTGATCCAGCAGAGCCGCCGACAGCTGCCGTCGATTTGCGCCATCATCGTTGTGATCTTCTTGTTCTGGTTCTTTCTGGGCCACATGATCTTCGCCCTGTTCATGGGCCTGTCGACCATGACCAACGTGTCCTCGTCGCTCGAGGTGTTCCTGACTGCGAACGGGTTGACCATGCTTGCCGTCGGAACCGTGGTCGGAGCGCTTTTCGCGATCCTGCTCTACATGATCTCGGTGCTGTCGATTCCGATGCTGCTGGATCGTGAACTGGATTTCGTGACGGCGATGATTTCCAGCTATGCCTATGTCGCAGTGAACAAGCGTGTGATGCTCGGGTGGGGCGCGTTCATCGCCGTCACCACCTTCATCGCCATGATCCCGTGGTTTTTGGGCCTGCTGATCGTGCTGCCGCTGTTCGGCCATGCCAGCTGGCACCTGTACCGGCAGATCACGGGGGATAGTGACGGCGAAGAAACTGCCCCGACCTGATCGGTGCGGTCACTGCTGCGGAACCTCGCGCCCCATGTCGATCAGCCGCTGGCGCAGCCAGGCGGCGGCCGGCAGACCGGCCTCGAGCGCATGCACATAGGCGTGGGTCAGGAAGAACGCTGCTGCATCCTCATCGGTCTGCGCGTGTGCGGCCTGTTCATACAGGGCCGCCAAGGCCCGGATGTCGCCGGCCGCATGTGCGTCCAGCAGACGGTCGTCCAGTGCGCTCATTCGGCGGCAGGCCTATCGCGGCGCGCGATCAGCCGCTGTGCGACCCAGTCATGGAACAGATGCGTCGGCCCGTCCATTGCCGGTGAGAAATGTCCTCCGTCGAAACCGGGGGCCGCGCGACCGCGCTGCATGCCTTCGACCACGAACACGTCTTCTTCGAACACCAGTTTCCACTGCTCGGTGTTGCGCGCGCGCAGGTCGGCATCTGTGTCCGGCGACGCATAGAACAGATGGATATGTTCCGATGTACGGTCCTGCGCCTCGGGGCGCAGGATGATGGCAAAGGCGTGGTCGCGATGCACGCCCAGCAAAACGTTGGGGAAGGCGGCGATGTATTCGGCGGCCGTGTCCCACTTGGCGCTCAGCCCCGGAAAATCGGGGAAGGTGCGGCCGTCCTCGCCGGTCAGCTGGCGATAGACAAGGGTACCCTGGCCGGAAAACAGGCCGGGCTCCTCGATGTGATAGTGGTCCTCCAGCCGGGAATAGCTGTTCAGCCCGGGATGCACCCAGGGCAGGTGATAGCTTTCGCAGTAATTCTCGACCGCCAGCTTCCAGTTGCAGTTCACGTCCAGCCGGAAGGCGCTGTCGGGGCCGCCATGGTACAGCGGCTGGTCGAACTCGGCCCATCGTTCGATCAGCTTGGCGTTGGCATCCTCGAAGGCCGGAGCGGTTCCCGAGACGTTGATCCAGACCACCTCGCGCCAGATTTGGCTGCGCACCTCGATCAGGCCCAGTTCGGACCGGTTCACCGCGTCATGCGCGTTCTGGCCCGGCCCGCCCACATGCGGGGTCGCCACCAGGCGACCCTCGGTCGAATAGCACCAGCTGTGATAGGGGCAGCGGATCGCGCCTTCGATCTTGCGCGGTTCGGCCACCAGGATCATGCCACGGTGGCGGCAGATGTTCTGGAACACCCGTACCTGGCCCGACCGGTCGCGCAGCAGCAGCAGGGGGATGCCGAGAAACTCGATCGGGACCGCGTCGCCCGGTTCGGGCACGTCGGCGGTTACGGCCAGTCCGGACCAGCCGTCCAGCAGCAGGGCCTGGCTCTCCTCGGCGTGCAGCCGGGGGTCGGTATAGTGCGCGTTGGGCAGGCCCAGCGCGGTTTCGATGCTTTGGCGAACGGCAGACAGATCGGTCAGTGTGCTGGCCATGTGGTCCTCCTCGGTTGCCACCCAGCCTAAGCAGTCCCACCGCCGGCCCGCTGTCATGTCCGCGACCCGGGTTTTTCTCACAACGACATGTTGGCGGCCTGCCGGGGTGGTCAGGACCGGGCCAGCCGCGCGACCCCGAGGGCCGCCTTCAGATCTTGCCCCAGGAACCGCAGTTCCAACTTTCGGCAGTCGGGGGCGCTTGCGCCTAGCCTGACGCTGTATCCGGTGCGTACCGACGCGGCCGGAGTGGTTGCGTCCGCAAGAACGTAGAAACGGGTGCCGATGGCATCGCGATGCGCCATCATGATTTGTGTCGTCGCGCCCGAGCGGAAGGCCAAGCCGCGCAGTTCGCGCGAAGCCGGTGTCGCACCCGGCGTTACGGGGTCGAAGGCGCGTACGGTCGCGTGGTTGCCCTGGTTCCGGGCAAACAGCAACAGATGGCAGGTGTGCCGCGGCTCTGCGGGATGGGTTTCGATGACATGATGAAACCCGCTGCACAGCAGGGTTTCCTCCCGTTGTATTTGGCCCGTCGCGAAAAACTTCAGCAGGGACGGAGGTAGCGGCGCCGACTCGGTTTTCGGTATTTCGGAAAGGGGGGTCAGAAGGATGCGGGCATCAATCCCGAAAAAGCGGCAGATCCGGTCCAGCACATCAGGCCGTGGAAAGCTTTCGCCAGACAGATATCGATTGAACTGAGTGCGATTGATGCCCAGACGGCGGCAGACCTCGGACACCGAGGGATAGCCGCTGACCAGCTGCCGGAGGTTTGCGCCAAGCATTGTGCGCAATTCTTCTGGTGTGCGTGCTTTATGGCCCATGCCTTGTCCAGCCATGGCCTATGGCAACGCAACACGACTGTGCCGACACAGCGTCCGCCGTCGGCCTGAACCGGAATATCGCATAATTTTCCCCAAGAGCTTTCCTGTCGGAAAGAACCGACGCTAGGCTAATGCCTTATAGGCCAAAGGCAATAGGCATTTGGCGATTTTGCACAAACTATTTGGGAAAACCGGCCAGATGACACTGACCGGCGACAGTCTCGAGTGGATATGGAGGCAAGCGGCCCCCCTTGCGCGGGGGCGACGACCCGTCAGCTGCCGCGCAGCAGGGCGGCCACGCCGGTTCGGGCGATTTCCATCAGTCCAAGCGGGCGCATCAGGTCGGCAAAGGCGTCGATTTTTTCGGGTGTGCCAGTAATCTCGAAGATGAAGGAATTCAAGGTGCTGTCCACCACGTTGGCGCGAAAGATGTCGGCCAGGCGCAGCGCCTCGACGCGCTTTTCGCCTTCGCCCACGACTTTGATGATCGCCAGTTCCCGCTCGACCGAGGGGCCTTCGACGGTCAGGTCATGCACGTCGTGTACAGAAACGATCCGGCCCAGCTGCGCCTTGATCTGCTCGATCACCTGCGGTGTGCCGGTGGTCACGATGGTGATACGGCTGAGGTGGCCGGTGTGGTCGACCTCGGCCACGGTCAGGCTTTCGATGTTGTAGCCACGTCCGGAAAACAGCCCGATCACGCGCGCCAGGACGCCGGGTTCGTTTTCGACCAGAACGGCGATCGTGTGGCGCTCCTGCACGTCCGAAAACGTCGGGCGCAGGTTATAGGCCGAATGGCGGGTAGAGCCTTTTTTAATGTGTAGGGCAGACATTTATGTCCCTTTCTTCAACTTTCGTGCGCCGGAAGGTCCGGCCGGGTGCGATGGGAGCGATCAGACCAGTACCGAGCCCTTGGAGTCGATCACACCCTGTGTTTCGGCCTCACCCAGCAGCATCTCGTTATGCGCCTTGCCCGACGGGATCATGGGGAAGCAGTTCTCGTGCTTTTCGACCAGACAGTCAAAGATCACCGGACCGTCGTAATTGATCATCTCCATGATCGCGTCATCCAGATCGGCCGGGTCCGAGCACATGATTCCCTTGGCCCCGAAGGCTTCGGCCAGCTTGACGAAATCGGGCAGGGCCTCGGACCAGGAATGCGAGTAGCGTTCGCCGTGCAGCAGCTCCTGCCACTGGCGCACCATGCCCAGGCGTTCGTTGTTCAGGATGAACTGTTTCACCGGCAGGCGGTATTGGACGGCGGTGCCCATCTCCTGCATGTTCATCAGCCAGCTGGCCTCGCCCGCGACGTTGATCACCAGCGCGTCGGGATGCGCCATCTGCACCCCGATCGAGGCCGGGAAGCCATAGCCCATGGTGCCCAAACCGCCCGAGGTCATCCAGCGGTTGGGGTCTTCGAACCCAAGGAACTGCGCGGCCCACATCTGGTGCTGGCCCACTTCTGTACAGACGTAGCGGTCACGGTCCTTGGTCAGTGCCTCAAGTCGCTGCAGCGCGTATTGCGGTTTGATCGACTTTTCGCTGTTCGTGTAGGCAAGGCAGTTCACCTTGCGCCAGTCCGAGATCTGGGCCTGCCATTTGGTGACGGCCGCGGCGTTGGTCTTGCGCCCGCGCGCCTTCCACACTTTCAGCACGTCTTCCAGAACATGCGCCACGTCGCCCACGATTGGGATGTCCACTCGGATCACCTTGTTGATCGAGGACGGGTCGATATCGATATGCGCCTTTTTCGACTTGGGCGAGAACGCGTCGATGCGCCCGGTGATCCGGTCGTCGAACCGGGCGCCGACATTGATCATCAGGTCACAGTCATGCATGGCCATGTTCGCCTCGTACAGGCCGTGCATGCCCAGCATTCCGATCCAGTTCTTGCCCGATGCGGGGTAGGCGCCCAGACCCATCAGGGTCGAGGTGATGGGGAAGCCGGTCGCGTCCACCAGCTCGCGCAGCAGTTGGCTGGCGGCAGGGCCCGAATTGATCACGCCGCCGCCGGTATAGAATACGGGACGCTTGGCGGTTTCGATGGCAGCGACCAGTTCGGTGATCGCGTCCAGATCGCCCTTGACCGCCGGCTGATAATGCGAGGTCGAGGGTTTCGGCGCGGTATAGGTGCCGGTCGCGAACTGCACGTCCTTGGGAATGTCGATCAGCACCGGGCCGGGGCGGCCGGCAGTGGCGACGTGAAACGCCTCGTGCAGGGTTGCGGCCAGCGAATTGGTGTCCTTGACCAGCCAGTTGTGCTTGGTGCAGGGGCGGGTGATGCCCACCGTGTCGGCCTCCTGGAACGCGTCCGAGCCGATCATGAAGGTCGGCACCTGGCCGGTCAGAACCACGATCGGGATCGAATCCATCAGCGCATCGGTCAGGCCGGTCACCGCGTTGGTCGCGCCGGGGCCCGAGGTCACCAGCGCGACGCCGGGCTTCCCGGTCGACCGGGCATAGCCTTCGGCGGCATGGACCGCGCCCTGTTCATGCCGCACGAGGATGTGACGGATGTCGTTCTGCAGAAAGATCTCGTCATAGATCGGCAGGACGGCGCCGCCGGGATACCCGAATACCGTGTCCACGCCCTGATCCTTGAGGGCCTGGACCACCATCTTTGCGCCGGTCATCTCACGTGTCATCTGCTTTGCTCCGTTCGCGACATGTGTCTTGCGTTTGACATAAAAAAGCCCCCGAAGTTTCGGAGGCGCATGGGTTCGATTATGGTGTACCGTTACCGGCCCATGCGCGTGGTTCCTACGATTACGACTAGCGTTTTCATCGCCAGAGGCTCCTTTTTGCGTGCAGGGACATTATGGGTGGGGGGACGGGGCGTCAACAGGCAATCTGGCCAATTTCCTGTCTCTGAGGTCGAATTTTGCGACATTTTATTGCGCAGATTGACGCATGGCCGGAATTTCCGCGAATGGTGCCGCGGGCAAGGGTTCCGAAGTCAGAAAGCGGCAGGTCGATGTCTGAAATGGGCATGAGCCGCACGCGCCGCCGGGTCAGGCTGAACCGGAAAGTGCAAGGACGGAGGCGCGCATGCTTGTGGATCTGGTGGATTTGGGCCGCTATCCCATCGACCGGCCGGACTCGGCGGCCTATCAGCGGCTGATCGCGGATATCCGGCGCGAGCTTGATGCGGACGGGTGCGCGGTGCTGCCCGGTTTCGTGCATCAGGATGGCCTGGCGCAGTTGTTGGCCGAGGCCGAATCCGTCGCCCCGCGCGCGCATCGCAGCTTCAACCGTACCAACGCCTATTTCACCCGGGACGACCCTCGGTTCGGCATCGGCCACCCGATCCGACGGTTCTATGACCGGTCGAACGCATTCGTCCCGGCCGACAACTTCCCCCGGACCGGCCCGCTGCGGCGCATCTATGAATATGACGGCTTTCTGCCCTTCATCCGCGCGGCCCTGAACGAAGCCCGGGATCGGTTCTTTCGCTATGATGATCCGTTGGCCGACGTGATCGTCAACGTGGTCGAGGAAGGGCAGGGGTTCCCCTGGCATTTCGACACCAACAACTTCACCGTGACGCTGGCGATCCAGAATGCCGAACAGGGCGGGGCGTTCGAATACGCGCCCAACCTGCGCACGCCTGAACACGAGAATTTCGACAAGGTGGCCGCGATCCTCGACGGTGACATGGGGGCTGTACGGCAACTTGAACTTCAGCCCGGTGACCTGCAGATCTTTCGCGGCCGCTACGCGCTGCATCGGGTCGCGCCGGTCAGCGGCCCGCGGCCGCGCTATGTGGGTATCTTTTCCTTCGTCGAGGCCGAGGGGATGTGTGGCGGCATAGAGCGGACAAAACAGCTGTACGGCCGCGTGCTGCCGCATCACCTTGCGCGTGCCGGGCGGCGGGCTGACCGTCTGTTGGACTGACCCGCGTCAGTACCCGACGCCCGTGCCCTGCAGCACACCATGTTCCAGTGCGTAGCGCGTCAGGCCGGCGGTCGAGGAAATGCCCAGTTTGCGCTTGATGTTCTTGCGGTGGGTCTCGACCGTGCGGACCGAGATGTCCAGCGTCTGGGCCACTTCCTTGTTCGACTTGCCCTGCGCCAGTTCCAGCAGGATCGTCTGCTCGCGCCCGGTCAGCGCTTCGCGGGTGCTGTCGCCCTTAGGCTCCAGAGAGCCGCTGGCCCCGGTGCACAGATAGCGCTCGCCGCGCATCACCGCATCGATGGCCTGCTTGATCTCGTCGGTCGGCACATCCTTGAGGATGTATCCCTTGGCGCCATGGCTCAGCGCAGTCGAGATGTATTCGGGGCTGTCATGCATCGACAGGATCAGGATTCGGGTCTGGGGCAGGCGTTCCAGAATGATCTCGGTGGCACTCAGCCCGCCCGTGCCGGGCATGTTCAGATCCATCAGAATCACGTCGGGCCGCAGATCCGGGGCCAAGTCGATTGCTTCCTGCCCGTTGCCCAGGGTGCCGACCACGTTAATGTCGTCATAGCTTTCAAGGATCGACTGGATGCCCTCGGCAACCATCGGATGATCGTCGACGATCAGGACTCGGGTCGTGTCTGTCATCAGGAACCGGCCTTTCTTTTGGGTGTCGCGTCTTCCTGCGGCGGCAGCAGGTGGCTCAGCGGCAGGCTGACCTCGATCACCGTTCCGCTCTGCGCGCCGCGTGATGACAGAATGCGCAGGGTCCCGTCAAGCTGTTCGATCCGCTCCTGCATGTTGCGCAGGCCGATCCCGGTGCTGATCTGGCCCGGCCGGCTGCGCAACCCGCGCCCGTTGTCGGTGATGCGCATCGTGGCGCCTCGCTTGTGGCCGCGCAGGTCGATCGTCACCCGCGTCGCGCCGGAATGGCGTTCGACATTGGTCAGCGCCTCTTGCGCGATTCGGTAGAGCGCGATCTTGCTGTCATGGTCCAGACGGTTGCGGAACACGACGGTGGAAAACTCGGTCTCGATCCCCGTGCGTTCGCGGAAATCGTCGGTCAGCGCCTTGAGCGCGGGGCCGAGGCCCAGATCGTCCAGAACACCGGGGCGCAGGTCGCGGCTGATGCGTCGCACCTCGGTGATGGCGGTGCCCAGATTGTCGATCCCCTTGTCCAGCGGCACCCGCGCACCGTCATGATCGCCTTTTGCGAGGCGCCGGCGCGCATTGTCCAGCGCATAGCGCACTCCGACCAGAATCTGGCTGATCCCGTCATGCAATTCGCGCGCTACGCGGCCGCGCTCTTCCTCCTGGGCGTCGATGACCCGCTTGGTCAACTCTTTCAGCTTGGCATCCGCGAGGCGACGTTCGCGGATGTTCAGCAGCATCCCCGAGGCAAAGACGATCAGCACCGCCGCCAGAACGATGCCGCCGATATAAAGGAAGGTGCGCTGCACGCGCGCCTCGACCTCGGCGCGGGCATTGGCGACGGTGGCAACGATGTCGTCGATGAACACGCCGGTGCCCACCGCCCAGCGCCAGTCCTGCAGGCCGACCACATAGGCGATCATCATCGCCTCTTCCCCGGTCGAGGGCTTCTGCCACATGAAGCTGTGCCAGCCCGCGCCCTGCCGGGCCAGCCGGATGAACTCGTCCACCACGGGCACGCCGTTGCTGTCGGTCAGGCCTTCCCAGTTGCGGTTGATGAACTCGGTCTGGCGGGGGCTGACCAGGTTGTTGCCGTCATAGTCATAGACGAAAAAGAACCCGTCCTTGCCGTAGATCATCGCCGACAGGATCTGGGCGACGGTCTTCTTGGCCTCTTCGTCATCGGGGGCGGCGCGGCCGTAGATATAGGCAAAGCCGTTGCGCGCCTGGGTGACATAATTGCGCAGTTCCTGCTTCTTGGCCTCGATCAGGCGACGCTCCAGCGCCTGTATCTCACGCTCGGCCGTGGCGCGGGATTCGATGGCCACCATCAGCGCGATTGCCGCCACCGCCAGCACCAGCGGGATGGCCGCGACCAGTGACAGTTTCTGCGCATAAGTCAGCGAAAACAGAGATCGAAGTTTCCCCATGGACGAATCGATACGCAAGCCGCGGCGCAAATGCAAAGAGATTGGGCATCTTTCGCCGTTCCGGGCCCGAAAGTCACGCGGACGATAGCGGTAACAGCCGCTTTTGCCATCATGCCGGACCAAAAAATCGCGCGCTCTACGCAGTAGTAGGTATTCACTTTCAAGCGGCCTTGATTAACGTGTCGACACTCGAAGCGACTGGTCCGGGTGCGCCCGGGCCGTGAATGAATGAAGGGGAGGATCACCTGATATGGATCGTCGCAAGTTTCTGAAGACATCGGCACTGGGCGGCTCGGCCGCGGCGGCAACCGCACTGGCGGCACCGGCCTACGCGCAGGGCAAGCGCACGCTGACCATGGTTACCTCGTGGGGCCGCGGTCTGGCGGGCGTGTTCGACAGCGCCCAGCGCTGCGCCGACAGCATCACCGCAATGTCCGACGGCAACCTGACCGTCGACATCAAGGCCGCGGGAGAACTGGTCGGTGCGTTCGAAGTGTTCGACGCCGTGTCGTCGGGCCAGGCCGACATGTACCACGCCGCCGACTATTACTTCGTCGGTCAGCACCCGGCCTATGCCTTCTTCACCGCGGTTCCGTTCGGCATGACCGCGCAGGAACTGGTGAACTGGTACTACTTCGATGGCGGCATGGAACTGCATGACGAGCTGGGTCAGATCTTCGGCCTGAAGTCGTTCCTGGCCGGCAACACCGGCGCGCAGGCCGGCGGCTGGTTCTCGAAAGAGATCAACAGCCCCGAGGACTTCAACGGTCTGAAGTTCCGTATGCCGGGCCTGGGCGGCAAGGCGCTGGGCAAGCTGGGCGCATCGGTCCAGAACATTCCGGGTTCGGAAGTGTACCAGGCGCTGTCGTCCGGTGCGATCGACGGCACCGAGTGGATCGGTCCCTGGGCCGACGAAAAGGCCGGCTTCCAGGAGATCACCAAGATCTACTACACCGCTGGCTTCCACGAGCCGGGCGCGGGCCTGTCGCTGGCAACCAACCGCGAAGTGTTCGAAAGCCTGTCGCCGGCGCACCAGAAGATCATCGAGATCGCGGCCGCCGAAGCGCACCAGTGGAACCTGGCGCAGTTCCTGGCCAACAACGGTGCGGCGCTGCAGCGTCTGCAGGCCGGTGGCGTGAAGGTCATGGAATTCCCCGACAGCGTCTGGGATGCCTTCGGCAAGGCCAGCCAGGAAGTTCTGGCCGAGAACATGGGCGACGAGCTGTTCAAGAAGGTCCATGACAGCGCAATGGCGTCGATGAAGGCCTCTTCGTCGTGGCTGAACATGTCGTCGGGCGTCTACACCGCGCAGCGCGACCGCGTTCTGGGCTAACTGGCCAACTGGCAATCATTCGGTTTCCCCGCCTCGCGCGGGGAAGCCATTTCTGTTGCAGGTGCGCGGATCGGTCAAATTCCGGTATAATCAGCATCGCAACTGACGGGACCTGGGGACATCATGCAGGACGAAAACGGTATCTCGTTCTTCGGCGCCCTGTGGAACGGACTGCTCTGGTTCGTTCAAAACATCGCCGAAGCCTTCTATAATTTCGGATACGCGATCACGCATCCGCAGCTGTGGCTGGACTGGTCGAACAAAGAAGCGATCATGCGCTTCGTCTATTATGGCGGATCGGTCGAGTTCTTCTTCGTGGTCTTCACAGGCTTTCTGGTGATGACGGCCATCGGCATCTATCACCGGAATTTCATGTGGGGCGTCGTGCGCGTTCTGGAAGGCTTTGCCAACACGACGGGTCGGTTCTTTGCCTGGGCGGGCCTGCTGATGGTGATCCAGCAGATCGTCATCGTGTTCATGCAGCGTGTTTTCGCGCGGCCCGACATGGCGTTCGGCCTGGGTATTCCGTTTCAGATGGATATCAGCTGGTACGCCGAAGAGCTGAAGCTGTACAATGCGCTGGTCGTCTGCCTGTGTTGCACCTACACCTTCGTGCAAGGCGGCCATGTCCGGGTTGACCTGATCTATGCCGGCATCTCGCACCGGGCCAAGCGCGTGGTCGACATGCTGGGCTCGATCCTGTTCATGATGCCCATCGCGGTTGTGGTGTGGCTGTATGGCTGGTTCTTCCTGTGGCGGCACCTGATCGTGCCGAATCCTTCGGCCAGCGACACGCTGGACCGGCTGGTGATGAAATCCCGCGCGCTGCGCTGGAACGTCGAAACCATCGGTTTCAGCCCCAACGGCTTCAATGCCTACTTCCTGTTCAAGATCCTGCTTGTGGCCTTTGCCGCGATGGTGTTCCTGCACGCGATCGCGTTCTTCTACCGGTCCTATCTCGAATTCGTCGAAGGCCCGGAAAGCGCTGGAAAATACCTCGACAAGGACAGCCTTGGCGAAGGCGAAGAAGCCTACGAAGGCACACATTAAGGACGGAGACCCAGACAAATGCTATTCGGACTTGATGGCGTCGAGATAGGCCTCATTATCGTATTCCTCTGCCTGTTTGGCGGGATTCTCAGCGGCTTTCCGGTGGCGTTTGCCATCGGCGGGGCCGGCATCATCTCTTTCGGGATCATCGCCGCGCTGGACAGCGCCGGATTGCTGATCCACCAGGCGATCGACACAAGCTCGCAAGCCTATCGGGACCTCGTGAATTCGGGCGTGAAACCCGATGTGATTTCCGTGTTCCGATATCCGGATCTGCCAAGGATTGCCGAGCCGGTCTTCGCCTCGGGCTGGGAAACCGCGCTGGACCGCAACGTGTCCTTCATCGTGAACCGCATCAACGAACGGGTTCTGGCCGGTCAGTCGATCGAGACTCTGCTGGCGGTGCTGATGTTCGTGCTGATGGGCATCACGCTGGAACGCTCGAAAATCGCCAACGACCTGCTGACCACCATGGCGCGCGTCTTTGGGCCGCTGCCGGGCGGTCTGGCGGTGTCGATCGTGGTCGTGGGTGCGTTCCTTGCGGCGTCGACCGGGATCGTGGGCGCGACCGTGGTGACGATGGGCTTGCTGGCCCTGCCGACCATGCTGCGCAACAACTACTCGCCGGAACTGGCGACTGGCGTGATCGCGGCCTCGGGCACGCTAGGCCAGATCATTCCGCCCTCGATCGTGATCGTTCTGTTGGGCACTCTGGCGGGAGACCTGTATTCGACTGCGCAAGAGACCCGCGCAGTCGAGGCGGGCTGTACCGACGCGCTGACATATCTGGGTGAGCCGGCCGTGGTTTCGGTGGGGACGCTGTTCCAGGCGGCGCTGCTGCCGGGGATCATGCTGGCGCTGCTTTATGCGCTCTACGCATTTGGCTACGCGTTGTTGAACCCGCACAAGGCGCCTGCGGTCGAACTGTCGGGTGGCAGCGGCGAGCCGATCACGCGTTCGGAAGGGCTGACCTGGCTGCTGGGTGCTCCGGTCGCTCTGATCGTGGGCGCGGTGCTGCTCGGCAACCTGGGCGTCATCGGCAGCCAGAATATCACGGTTTCGGGATTCTCGGATATCGGTGAGGCAGCCACGCTGCGTACCAACGTGTCCGAAGAGTGCAAGGCCTCGATGATCGAACTGCACGGTCAGGAAGCCTGGGACAAGGCCGTGGCCGAGCAGGAAGCCATCGACGCTGCCGGCGGCGTGTCCGAGTCGCAGCGGCTGAGTGAGGAAGAGCTGGCTGCCGCGCGTGAAGCCAAGATCGCCGCCGCCGCGCCGATCGGCACCGGTGTTGCCGTGATTGTCGTGCTGCTGGGGCTGACGCTGGTGATGGGCCGGGGCATCGCGCCGTCGCAATCGCCGCAGCCGCTGATCGTGGGGGCAATCGGGCTTGTCCTGATGCTGCTGGTCGATGTGCTGCTGATCGCGCCGACCACCTCGTCGGGGGCCACGTTCCTGCTGTTGGCGCTGCCGTTCGCACTGGCAATGTATGGCTGCAAAGCCGCGGCTGCGCGCTGTGCCACCAATGATCTGATCCGCGTGGTGTTCCCGCCGCTGGTTCTGATCATCGCGGTTCTGGGCTCGATCCTGGGCGGCGTGACCAACCCGACGCCGGCGGCGGCGCTGGGGGCGGGCGGGGCCATCATGCTGGCGGCCTATCGCAAGCTGCAGGACCAGGGGCGGTCGGGCAAGGTGATCATCTGGTCGACCTTCGCAGTCATCATCTGCCTGCTGCTGGGCGTGAACTTTGACCTGCGCATCAATCAGGGTGGCGTCTCGGTCGAGAGCTGGATCGCCTTCATCCTGGCCTATGCTGCCTATCTGTACGCGCTGTTCGGCCTGCTGTTCGCGTGCTGGGTTCTGTTCACAAGCGGCGTGCTCACACCGGTGGTGCGGGAAACCGCCAAGGTGACCTCGATGGTCTTCACCATCCTGATCGGCTCGCAGCTGCTGAACCTCGTGGTGATCTCGTTCGGCGGGGAGCACTATATCCAGCAGTTCCTGAAGAGCTTCGACAACGAATTCACGGTCTTCCTGATCGTGATGTTGGTGCTGTTCATCCTGGGCTTCGTGCTGGACTTCCTCGAGATCATCTACATCGTGATCCCGATCGTGGGGCCGGTGATCTATGGCGGGTCGTTCGATCCGAAATGGGTGACGATCATGGTGGCGGTGAACCTGCAGACCTCGTTCCTGACGCCGCCATTCGGGTTCGCGCTGTTCTATCTGCGCGGCGTGGCGCCGAAAGAGGTGACGACGGGCCATATCTACCGCGGGATCATCCCCTTCGTGCTGATCCAGGTGGTGGGCATCGCGATCCTGTGGTTCTTCCCGTCGATCGTGACCATCGTTCCGGACCTGATCCCGAACTGACAGGTCTTGGCGTTCTCAAATTGAAAAGGGGGCCGCGTGGCCCCCTTTGCTTTGGCACCGGCTGACGCCGGTTGTCAGGTGAACTGGATCAGGTCACAGCGGTTTCCGAACGGGCCCTGCCAAACGGCAACAATGCATAAGGTTCGTGGCGCGACTCCTCCTCGAACAGAACGCCCTTGGCCCGCATGTCCGCGTGATCGCGGGCGAAATCATCGGTGGCTAGGAAGAAGCCCACCCGGTCGCCGGTCTGGTTGCCGATGGCGGCCTGCCGATCGGCCCCATCGGCCTTGGCCAGCACCAGCCCAGCGCCGCCGCCGGGCGGGGTGACGAGAACCCAGCGTTTGCCGTCGCCCAGTTCGACATCCTGGGTCAGTCGAAAGCGCAGCGTCCGGGTGTGGAACGCGATCGCGTCCTCATAGTCCGGCACCACCAGGGTGACGGCTTGCAAGGTTTGCCGCATGGATGTTCAACCCCTGGTCGGGTGTCGGTCGGGAAGCTGGATGCTTGCGACCTGTTCGGCAATCGGAGCGGCCGCCAGCGGATGGTGTTCGCTGTTCGAGAAGGCCGAGGGGTCGCTGACCGATTGCCACCTGTTGCCCAAATAGACTTCCAGGCCCGCGAACTTGGCCTTGTACCCCATCTTGGGGCTGCCCGGCACCCAATAGCCCAGATAGACATAGGGCAGGCCGGCCTCGCGCGCGATATCGATATGGTCGAGGATCATGTAGGTGCCCAGAGAGTTCTGCGGCTGATCGGGGTCGTAGAAGGAGTAGACCATGCTCAGCCCGTCATCCAGGACGTCGGTCAGGCTGACGGCGATCAGGTTGCCGGTTTCCGGGTCGGCATATTCCACCACGCGGCTGCGGATCGGGGTTTCCTCGATCATCGCAGCAAATTCGAACACGTCCATATCGGCCATTCCGCCATCTGCGTGACGCGCATCGAGATAGCGCCGGAACAGTTCGTACTGGTCATCGGTGGCCCAGGGCGAGGTTGCACGCCGCTGGAGATGCGCGTTGCGTCGCGCCGCGCGTTTCTGGCTTTTGCTCGGGTGGAACGCCGACACGTCAATCCGCGCCGAAAGGCAGGCGGCGCAATCGGCGCAGGATGGCCGGTACAGTACGTTCTGCGAGCGCCTGAATCCCTGTTGCGACAAGGCGTTGTTCAGGTGATCGGCACCTTCACCCTGAAGCGCGGTGAACAGCTTCCGCTCAACCCTGCCCTCGAGATAGGGGCAGGGTTGTGGTGCAGTCACATAGAACTGCGGCGCAATCGGCAGCGTGTGTCGCATGAAGGCCCCGTGTTTCCTCGGGGATCATGATAGCAACGCAAATCCGGGTCGCCAAGTCCCTGAAACGGTTGGGTTCAGGCGCGCTGGTTCAGCATGACGGTGCCCAGGAAGGCATCGGTCAGGCCCTGGTTGCGGGCGCTGGTCAGCATCATGATGACCGAGATGATCTGCAGGATCGGGAAGGCCATGCTGACGAAATACCCCGCAGTGTGGGCCACGGCCTTGCCGGTGTCCATCCGTTCGCCGAAGGCGTCGCGCAGCTCGATTCCCATGAATCGCATGCCCAGCGTGGCAGAGCCGTTGGCGATGGTGACCACCCGGTAGACAAAGCTGACCACTGCGTAGATCAGCGCAAGCACGAAAAGCCCCATGCCAAAGGTCAGCAGAATGGCGACCGTGCATAGTAGCGAGATGAAGGCGATGTCGAACAGCCAGGCGAAGAAACGTTTGATCGCCACCGATTGATAGAATTCTGGCTGGCGGTCGGGATCAGGCAGGTGGGTCATTGCAGGTTCCGAATATCCGTTGGGGCGCCCTGTCCCTAAACCGGGGCAGGGCCAGTGTCCATCAGGCGGTTTCGCCTTTGTCGTCCGCATCGTTGGCGCGGGCGCGCTCGTCCATGAACTGGTCGAACTCGGCCTTGTCCTTGGCCTCGCGCAGGCGGCGCAGGAAGGCTTCAAAGTCCTGCTGCTCGCGCTCCAGCCGGGCCAGGGTATCGGCCTTGTAGGCATCGAACGCGCTGTTGCCCGAGGGCTTCATCGCGCTCATGTGGCTGTGCCACGAATGGCGGCGGCTGCAGGATTTGCTGAACATACGTTTGCTCCAGATCATGTAGGCAAGAAGGGCCAGCCCGACGGGCCAGAAGAAGATGAAACCAAGGACCATGGCGGCGATCCAGGCGCCTTTGCCCTTGTCGTCCAGCCAGGTTTCGGTGCGGTGCAGCCATCCCGGGTTGCGGGGGACGGCGGATTCGGACAATGCGGTCATGTGGGCTCTCCTGGGTTGATGTAAAACGCTTTCACATTGATGTAGATGGGGGCGTGCGGCCGGGTTGCAAGGGATCAATGTGAAAAAGATTTACATTTTTGTGCGTCCGTGCGGATCGTCCCCACAGGGCCGCTTTGCCCCATTGACCTTGGCGGACGGCAATGTGCAACTTGCGCGCATGAGCGAAGCCCTGTCCATCATCCGTGTTCCGCGCGCCTATGACTCCGATCTGGGGCGCGAAGCCGTTGCTGCCGTGCCCGATCTGACGTCTGAACAGTCCGAGTTGATCCTGGGCGCCGCTGGCAGCAGCCCCTATCTGAACGGTCTGATCCAGCGCGAAGGCGACTGGCTGGCGCAGGCCTTGCGGGACCCGCAGCAGGCGATGGAACGCGTCATGTCCAAGGCCCGTGCCCTGCCGCCCGACCAGTTGAAGCCCGGTTTGCGGCTGGCCAAGCGCCGCGTCGCGTTGCTGACCGCGCTGGCCGATCTGTCGGGCGCATGGCCGTTGGAACAGGTCACCGGCGCGTTGACCGACTTTGCGGCGCTTGCCGTGGACATCGCGGCCAAGGCCGAGATCGCGGCGCTGATCCGGCGCAAGAAACTGCCCGGCATGACCGAAGACGACGTCGAGACCGCCGCCGGGATGGTGATCCTGGCGATGGGCAAGATGGGCGCGCACGAGTTGAACTACAGCTCGGATATCGACCTGATCGTGCTGTTTGACGAAACCCGGTACGATCCCGACGATTTCTATGAGGCGCGACAGGGCATGGTGCGGGCCACGCGCAATTTCTGCGCCACACTCAGCGACAAGACGGCCGATGGGTACGTGTTCCGCACCGATCTGCGGCTGCGCCCCGATCCCGCGGTCACCCCCGTCTGCATGGCGACCGAGGCGGCCGAGCGCTATTACGAAAGCCTGGGCCGTACATGGGAGCGTGCAGCCTATATCAAAGCCCGCACTTGCGCCGGTGACATCGCCGCCGGGCAGCGGTTTCTGGAAACCCTGCGGCCCTTTGTCTGGCGCCGCCATCTGGATTTCGCCGCCATCCAGGACGCCCACGACATGCGCCTGCGCATCCGCGAGAACAAGGGCACCGGGGGGGCTCTGACGATCCCCGGCCATGACATGAAGCTGGGGCAGGGCGGCATTCGCGAAATCGAGTTCTTTACACAGACCCGGCAGTTGATCGCCGGGGGCCGTGACCCCGATCTGCGGGTGTGCGGCACGGTTCCGGGACTGGCGGCGCTGGCGGCAAAGGGCTGGGTGCCGCAGGACGTGGCCGACAAGCTGACCGACCACTACCGCGCCCATCGCGAGGTCGAACACCGCATTCAGATGGTGCATGATGCGCAGACCCACAAGGTGCCGCAATCGCCTGACGGGATCGAGCGCATCGCCTGCCTGATGGGCACCACCAGCGCCGAGCTGACGGCCGATCTGACCCGCCGCCTGACCGAGGTGCACGAGCTGACCGAGGGCTTTTTCGCGCCCGGCGCCGGCCCCGCGCCGACCGCAGCGCCCCCGCTCGCGTTCGACGCCGGCGTTCTGGCCCGGTGGACAACCTATCCCGCGCTGCGCTCGCAAAGGGGCGCGCGCATATTCGAGCGGCTCAAGCCCGAACTGCTGGCACGGCTGGCCAAGACCGCCCGTCCCGACGAGGCGCTGCTGGCGCTGGATGGGTTTCTGGCCGGATTGCCCGCCGGTGTTCAGCTGTTTTCCTTGTTCGAAGCCAACCCGCATCTGATCGACCTTCTGGTCGATATCGTCGGCACCTCGCACGCGCTGGCGTCGCACCTGTCGCGCAATGCGCAGGTGTTCGACGCGGTGATCGGCGGCAGCTTCTTTGCCGAGTGGCCCGGTCAAGCCGCGCTCCGGCAGGAACTGGCTGCGGCCCTGTCCGCCGAGACCGACTATGAAACCCAGCTGGACCTGGCCCGACGCTGGTGCAAGGAATGGCATTTCCGCATCGGCGTGCATCACCTGCGCGGGCTGATCGATGGGCTTGAGGCCGGTCGGCAATATGCCGAGCTGGCCCAGGCCGTGATCGCCGCGATCCTGCCTTGTGTCGAGCATCAGTTCGCGCGAAAGCACGGGCCGGCGCCGGGCAGGGGCGCGGCGGTACTGGGCATGGGGTCGCTGGGGGCGGGCCGGATCAACTCGCAATCCGACCTGGACATGATCGTGATCTATGACCCGCAGGGCGAGGAGACGTCGGATGGCCCGCGGTCCCTGGCCACGCGTACCTACTACGCGCGTTTCACCCAGGCGCTGATCACCGCGCTGTCCGCGCCCATGTCGCAGGGACGTCTGTACGAAGTCGACATGCGCCTGCGCCCCTCGGGAAATCAGGGGCCGGTGGCGACAAGCTGGGCCAGCTTCACCCATTACCAGCAGAAGGAAGCCTGGGTGTGGGAACATCTGGCCCTGACCCGCGCCCGCGTGGTCGCGGGCGAGCCCGGGCTGGCCCGCGACATCGAGGCCTTCCGCTCCGACTTCATCGCGCGCCCGCGGGACGCGGGGCATGTCCTGCGCGAAGTCTCGGAAATGCGTGCGCGTTTGGCGGCAGCCAAGTCTCCCGCCGGGATCTGGGATGTCAAGAATGGGCCCGGCCGCCTGCTGGACATCGAACTGATGGCCGAGGCCGGGGCCTTGCTGGCGGGCTCGGCGGAACGCGATGTGGCCTCGGGCCTGCAGGGCGCCGTCGCTGCGGGGCTGCTTGAGGTCGCTCAGGCGCAGGTCTTGTGCGAGGCCTATGACCTATTCTGGCAGGTGCAATGCGCTGCGCGGCTGCTGTCGGGCAGGGTGATCGAGGCCGACAAGATCGGGCAGGGGGGCACGGCCTTTCTGTGCCGGGCCACCGGGTTTGAGCAGGTCGAACAGTTGCAGGCCGCATTGCAGGAAAACTATGCTGCCGCCGCCGCCATCATAAGCGCGGTGATCGAGGAGGGACGCGATGCCGCGCAGTGACGACCCCAACGACCCTAAGGGCCTGATCCGCGAGGCCTATCGCATCGAGGGCATCGCCTTGCCCGAATGCCGCAGCATCTTTCTGGACTGGGCGCTCAGCCTGCCGGACGGGCGCGACCAGAAGCAGGCGCTGACCGAGTTGCACGCTTTCTATGCCGCGCGCGATGCCGATCATCCCATGACACAGGTCTTGCGCGAAGGGCTGGATACCGCGCAGGCCCCGCGCCGGCGCGGCGGTTGGCGTGCCCGGCCACGGTGACCCAATCGGGGCTTTCCTGCCCGCGCAATCGCGACTATGAGGGCGCCATGACGCAATCCACCACGCCCGACCGCCCCAGAATCCGCCTCAAACCCAAGGCCAATGCCCGCGCCCTGCGCCACGGCTTCCCCTGGGTCTATGCCAATGACGTCGTCACCGACCGGCGCACCCGCAAGATCGCGCCCGGGGCGCTGGCCGTGCTCGAGGATGACAAGCGTACCCCGATCGCGCTGGTGGCAGTCAATCCGAACTCCAAGATCATGTGCCGGGTGTTGGATCGCGACCTGTCGGCGCAGCTGGATGCCGGGTGGTTCGAAACCCGCCTGCGCCGGGCGCTCGACCTGCGCGAAGGCCTGTTTGATGCGCCGTTCTACCGGCTGGTCCATGCCGAGGCCGACGGTTTTCCCGGTGTCATCATTGACCGGTTCGGCGACGCCTGCGTGATCCAGCCCAACGCCGCGTGGGCCGAGGCGCATCTGGACCGGCTGACCGACGCGCTGGTCGCGGTGACAGGGGTGACGACCGTGCTCAAGAACGCCGCGGGCCGCACCCGTGGGCTGGAAGGTCTGGATGACGAGAACCAGACGCTGCGCGGCACCGCGCCCGATGCACCACTGCCCGTTCCGATGAATGGCGCAATCTACATGGCCGACCTGACCGGGGGCCAGAAAACCGGCCTGTTTTACGACCAGCGCCCCAACCACGCCTTTGCCGCCCGCTTGGCGGGCCCCGGTGCGCATGTGCTGGACGTGTTCAGCCACGTGGGCGGGTTTGGCCTGGCCATGCTGGCCGGTGGCGCCGAACACGCGCTGTCGGTCGATGGCTCGGCCGCCGCGCTGACTCTGGCCGAGCAGGGCGCCGTCGCCTCGGGCTTTGGCGACCGCTTTGAAACCCGACAGGGCGATGCCTTTGACGTCCTGACCCAACTGGGCGAGGACGGTGCGCAGTTCGACGTGGTCATCTGCGATCCGCCAGCCTTTGCGCCGTCGAAACAGGCGCTGGATGCCGGGCTGCGGGCCTATGAGCGGATCGCCCGCCTGGCCGCACCGCTTGTCAAACCGGGGGGGTATCTGGGCCTGTGTTCCTGCTCGCACGCAGCAGACCTGACCCGCTTCCGCGAGGCCTGCGCCCGTGGCATCGGCCGGGCCGGGCGTCAGGCGCAGATGATCCACACCGGCTTTGCCGGACCCGACCATCCGCAACTGCCGCAACTGGCCGAGAGTGGCTATCTGAAATCCGTGTTCTACCGGCTGTGAAGGCGGTTCTCGACACCTGCGTCATCTATCCGACGGTGATGCGCGAGATGCTGCTGGGCGTGGCGGCGCGGGGCCATTTCACCCCGCTCTGGTCGGCTCGCATCCTCGAAGAATGGGCCCGCGCCGCCCGCAAACTTGGCCCCGAGGGCGAGGCACAGGCCCGGGCCGAAATCGCGTTGGTGCAGGCACATTGGCCGCAGGCCGAACGCCCCGACGTGCCCGGCCTCGAACAGCGCCTCTGGCTTCCCGATCCGGCCGACACGCATGTGCTGGCCACCGCGGTCGCCGCTTCGGCCGACACGATCATCACCGTCAATGCCAAGGACTTTCCAAGACATATCCTGGCCGAAGAGGGCCTTGCCCGCATCGACCCCGACAGCTTCCTTCACGGCATCTGGCAGAATGATCCGATCGGCGTCGAACAGGTGGCTCAATCGGTTCTGACCGAAGCCAACCGCCTGTCGGGCGACAGCTGGACCTTGCGCGCATTGATGAAAAAGGCCCGCCTGCCGCGCCTCGGCAAGGCTCTGGCGGCCTGACCGCTTCATCTGGCCCAAAATATCCCGGAGAGCGCGAGAGGCTGGCCTCTCGCATCCTGACCCTCAGCCACGCTCCCAACGTTGCTCAAGGGCCTCCAGCGCGGCAATCCGCTCGTCCGTCTTGGGATGGCTCATCAGCCAGGCCGGAACCACGCCCGCCCGTTGCTGTGTCAGATCCTCAAGCTTGTGAAACAAGGATTTCTGCGGTCCGATCCCGATTCCGGCCTTGGTCAGCAAGGCGGCTGCGTATTCGTCCGCCTCATACTCGTCCGCCCGCGACAGGCGCGAGGCCAGCAGCGCGGTCAGCGCATTTGCGATCCACGCGCCGATGAAGGGAATGAACCGGTTGAGAAGCATCATCAGCGCCGCCCGCATCGCGTTCTGACCGGAAAAATCGATCATCCGCCGCCGGGCATGGCCCAGCGCCACATGCCCCAGCTCGTGCGCGATGACGCTGGCCATCTCCTCGGCCGAGACCTCGCCGTTACGGAACTTGCGATAGAACCCACGGGTTATGAAGATGCGCCCGTCCGGCGCGGCCAGTCCGTTCACCGGGTCGATTTCGTAGATATAGACCGGCACGCGCGCCACATCCAAGGCGGCGGCCAAGCGGTCGGTCATGCGTTTCAATTCAGGATCGGCCAGTTCGGTCGACTTCGCATCCAGCTCGCGATGGGTGCGCCAGACGGAAATCCGATACATCACAATGGCATAGGCGATCGCCAGCAGAATTGGGGTCAGACGCAACATATCTCAGATATGGGCGGATCGGGATGCGGGGGCAAGTCGTTCCTCATCACTTTCGGGCAACATGGGCGACTTGGGGTAGTTCATGAGTCGGAAATCGCGCGATGTCAGATCGCAAATTCCATATTTCAAAGGTTGAAATGAAGGCAAAAGCCTTCTAGGGCACAGCGCACGCTGTGCGAGCGCGCGCTATGCAAGAGGGACAAATGGCCAATACAGACTCAGAAGCCCGGCACCTTGAAACATTGGATCGTGACCTGCGGCGGTTTTCCCGCCTCGAGGTCGCAACGGCGCAGGTCGGGCGGCCGTTTGTCGGATCGGGCATCGCATTCGTGTTTATCGTAATCGCCGGGATCACGGCTGCTTTGTTGTTCGGACAGGCCAGCAACACGATGATCGTTGTGATCGCGGCCATGTTCGGCGCTTACATGGCACTGAACATCGGGGCGAACGATGTGGCCAACAACATGGCTCCGGCGGTGGGCGCGAACACCCTGACCATGGGCGGCGCCATCGCGATTGCTGCAATTTTCGAAAGCGCCGGCGCCCTGATCGCGGGTGGAGACGTGGTCTCGACCATCGCCAAGGGCATCATCAATACCGAAAGCATGGGAACGGCAACTGTCTTCATTTGGGCCATGATGGCCGCGCTGCTGTCTGCCGCGCTTTGGATCAACCTTGCCACCTGGATAGGAGCTCCGGTCTCGACCACGCATTCGGTCGTGGGGGGCGTCATGGGGGCAGGGATCGCAGCGGCGGGGTTCGGTGCCGTCAGCTGGGGCAAGATGAGCCAGATCGCTGCAAGCTGGGTCATCTCGCCGGTTCTGGGCGGTGTCATTGCTGCTGCTTTCTTGTGGTTCATCAAGTCCCGGGTCATCTATCAGGACGACAAGATCGCCGCGGCGCGCAAATGGGTTCCGGTTCTGGTCGGCATCATGGCCGGGGCGTTTGCCTCGTACCTTGCGCTGAAAGGCCTCAAACATCTGTTCAAGATCAACCTGCAGACGGCCTTGGTGATCGGCCTGGTCAGTGGCGTGCTGATCTGGTTGGTGACGATTCCGGTCATTCGTCGTCAGGCCGAGGGGCTGGAGAACCGCAACAAATCGCTCAAGATCCTGTTCGGTATTCCGTTGATCATCTCGGCGGCGCTGCTCAGCTTTGCGCATGGGGCCAATGACGTGGCCAACGCCGTCGGGCCTCTGGCCGCGATCGTTCAGGCCTCGGCGGTGGGTGATTTCACCCATGCGGTGAACATTCCGCCCTGGGTCATGATCATCGGCGCCTTTGGTATCTCGTTCGGCCTGTTCCTGTTCGGGCCCAAGCTGATCCGGGTGGTCGGCAGCCAGATCACCAAGCTGAACCCGATGCGGGCCTATTGCGTGGCGCTGTCGGCGGCGATCACCGTGATCGTAGCCAGCTGGCTTGGCCTGCCGGTCAGTTCGACCCACATCGCCGTTGGCGCGGTATTTGGCGTCGGGTTCTTCCGGGAATGGGACGCCGAGCGGCGCCTGATCAAGGCGCGCGGTGCCGTGCCGGAACGCCCGGTGCTTGCCCCCGAAGAGCGCCGCCGCCGCAAGCTGGTGCGCCGGTCGCATTTCCTGACGATCATCGCGGCCTGGGTGATAACCGTGCCCGCAGCGGCCCTGCTGTCGGGGCTGCTGTTCCTGGGAATTCAGGCAATCGCCGGATAAGACCAAAGCCGGGCTGTCGCTACCGCGTCAGCTCGCGCATACCGCGTTCCAGCCCGGCCAGCGTCATCGGCACCATCCGGTCTTCGAATATCTCGCGGATCATGCCGATCGAATGGGTGTACTCCCAGTATTTCTCGGGCACCGGATTGATCCACAGGTTCGACGTCCACTGCTCGCGCGCGCGCTGCAGCCAGACCTGACCGGCCTCTGCGTTCCAGTGCTCGTTGGCACCGCCGGGATAGGCGATCTCGTAGGGCGACATCGAAGCGTCACCAACGAAGATGCATTTGTAGTCGGGGCCATACGTCCGCAGCACCTCATGCGTGGGGGTCTGCGCATCCCACCGGCGTCGATTGTCGCGCCAGACGCCTTCGTACAGGCAGTTGTGGAAATAGAAATATTCCAGGTGTTTGAACTCGGCCCGCGCGGCCGAAAACAATTCCTCGACCACCTTGACATGCGGATCCATCGAGCCTCCCACATCGAGGAACAGCAGCACTTTCACCGCATTGTGCCGTTCGGGCCGGGTCTTGACGTCCAGGTATCCGTGCTCGGCCGTGGCGCGGATGGTGCCGTCGAGGTCCAGCTCTTCGGCGGCGCCCTCGCGGGCCCAGCGGCGCAGGCGTTTCAGCGCGACCTTGATGTTGCGGGTGCCCAGCTCGACCGTGTCGTCCAGATTGCGGAACTCGCGCTTGTCCCAGACCTTGACCGCGCGCTGGTGGCGGCTTTCCTTCTGACCGATGCGCACACCTTCGGGGTTGTAGCCATAGGCCCCGAAGGGCGACGTGCCCGCGGTGCCGATCCACTTGTTGCCGCCCTGATGGCGGCCTTGCTGATCTTTCAGCCGCTCGCGCAGCGTCTCCATCAGCTTGTCGAATCCGCCAAGCGCTTCGATCTCGGCCTTTTCCTCGTCTGACAGGTGCTTCTCGGCCATCTTGGCCAGCCACTCGGCCGGGATGTCCACAGCCTCAAGCACCTGATCCATGGTGATCTCGGACAGCCCCTCGAAGCTGGCGGCGAAGGCGCGGTCGAACTTGTCGATGTTACGCTCGTCCTTCACCATCGAGACACGGGCGAGGTAGTAGAACGCCTCGATGTCGTAGGTGGCCAGCCCCTTTTTCATCCCCTCCAGAAAGGTCAGGTATTCCCGCAACGAGACGGGGATGCCGGCTTTTCTGAGGTTTTCGAAAAAGGGAATGAACATCCGGTCAGCCCACCATCCGAACCAGGATCAACGACGCCACCAGCCCCAAAAGGGCGAAGGCGATGCCGTATCCGGCGGCGTATTGGGCGATGTCGGCCCCGCTGCCCTTGCGCCTGCGTGCCGTCAGCGCGCCCAGAATCGCTCCTACGATCGCCATGCCCCAAACCAGTCCCATTCGCTTGCCATCCGTTTGCTGTGTCACGGGTTGCGCAGCGCGATGTTCTGCACCAGCGCGCGCACCACCAATTCAGAACCGAAGGCGTAGCGCGCCCACCCCAGACTGTCCAGCCTGACGGCGCGTGCCGTCTCGGGGCGAGCGGCCTGATCCAGCGCTTCGGATTTCAGCAGCAGCAGGGTTGCCAGCAGTGCGGCGTTTTCGGCCCGTCGCGCCGTTTCTATGGCCGTGTCCAGTTGCGGCAGCATGTCCGGCCCCCGGTCCCGTCCGAGCGCATAGGCTGCAATCTGGGCGATGACATGGGCCTGATGCACTTCGGTTCCGGGCGTATTGCGCAGGAATTGCATGGCAATCGCATATTCGCGCTGTGCGCCTTCGGGGTCGTCATACTGGATCATCCGGCCCTTGAGATAGTGCGGATAGGCGCGCCGGTGGTCGGTCCAGCCTTGCTGCTGGCCGATCCGCATCGCCCGGTCCAGCGCGCGCAGCCGCCGGGGCGAGGGCGCGCCGTTGCCCACCGCGATCTGCACCGCGTCGATCCAGGCGCGCGGCGTGGCCGATACCGCCTGGGCGGGAAGACGTGCGCCGCGCGGATTGAGGCGCGCGATCACGCCGGGGATCACCTGCGCGACCTCATCCCGCGTCATGCCGGTGCGCAGCTCGGGCGCATAGGCGGCCCGAAGGATCAGCATGTCGAACCCGGTCAGGGTGGTGTGGAAATTGTCGTCATTGAACACCGAATCCGGCAGGCGGTACATGTCGTTCAACGGACCCAGCGCCTGCGCCAGTTCTTCGTTCAGGCAATCGCGGATTTCCTGCGGGCTGACATCGTTGGGGATGAAAATGCCCAGCCGCTCGCGGCTGCGCAGGGCCGACCAGCTGCTTTTGGGTTTGCGCCTGTCGCGGCGGTATTCCTCTAGGCTTTGGGCGTTGGGTACGACGAAACAGGCCGCCTGCGGCAGAACGCGCTGGATCTGGCGCTGGGGGACGGCCTGGATGGTGATGTTGGCCGGCCCGTCCGGGACCTGCCGGATGTCGATCCCGGCCTCGGTGCGCAGGCGCGTCAGAACCCGGCTCAGATCGGCCTGCATGGTCGGGGCCGGCGTGCCCGTCAGGCGCAGCGTGATCGGAGTTTCGAACCGGGTGAACACGGGCAACGGGGTGCCGCTTTCCAGAAAGAAGAACAAGTCGAGAAAATCGGTGGCGATGTTGGCGTTCGAGCGCATGGGCGGAACCGGGCGCGGCGCGCCGAAGGATCTGGCCGGGGGCAGGGTGCTTTCGGTCGATTTGACCTCAGCGGGCAGTTCGATCGTTTCGACCGTACTGCAGCCAGCCAGCACCAAAGCCAGAACGAAGGCCGCCAGCCTTGTCATGGACGCTGATATTTGATGAACGGGGTCAGTTGCCCGACCCTGTCATACAACCGGCGCGCAGCGTGGTTGAACTCTTGCGTCAACCAATAGACCGAGGGCGCGCCCCGGCGATCGGCCTCGGCATAGACGGCCTCGATCAGGGCGCGTCCGACGCCGGTGCCGCGCACCTGCGGATCGGCGTAGAGGTCCTGCAGGTAGCAGACATCCTCGGTCTTCCAGGCGTGGCGATGAAACAGGAAATGGGTCAGCCCCACCAACTGCCCGTCGCACTCGGCCACAAGGCAGGAAAAGTCACGGGGGTCATCGCCCAGCAGGCGCGAGAAAGTGCTGTCATAGACCGCTTGCGGCAGCTCGGTTTCGTAGAAGGCCAGATAGGCGCGCCACAGAGCGGCCCATTCCGGTCGGTCCTGGGCGGTCAGAGGGCGAATGCACGGCTGGGTCACATTGGTGGCCTTTGCGGTCTGGTTGCTCGATTGGTGGCCGCGGAAGGGCGCGCGCCGATGCTGGCATCAGGTGCGCCCCAAGGCAAGCCGCGATCACGGAATGGTCAACGACCGGCGCGCTTCAGCGCTTGGCGCGCGCCATGAAGGCCAGCCGTTCGAACAGGTGCACGTCCTGCTCATTCTTCAGCAGGGCGCCGTGCAGCTTAGGCAAGGCGTTGACGCCGTCGCGCTTAAGGTCCTCGGCGTCCAGATCCTCGGCCAGCAAAAGCTTTAGCCAGTCCAGCACCTCGGAGGTCGAGGGCTTTTTCTTCAGCCCCTGCGTCTCGCGGATTTCGTAGAACTGGGTCAGGGCGGTGGTCAGCAGCGCTTCTTTGATTCCCGGGTGGTGCACCTCGACGATGCGGCGCATCGTGGCCTCGTCGGGGAAGCGGATATAGTGGAAGAAACAGCGGCGCAAGAAGGCGTCGGGCAGTTCCTTTTCGTTGTTCGAGGTGATGATGACGATGGGGCGGTTTTTGGCCCGGATGGTTTCGCCGGTCTCGTAGACATGAAACTCCATCTTGTCGAGTTCCTGCAGCAGGTCGTTGGGGAACTCGATATCGGCCTTGTCGATCTCGTCGATCAGCAGCACGACCTTTTCTTCGGCCTCGAAGGCCTGCCACAGCTTGCCCTTCTTGATGTAGTTGCGGACGTCGTTCACGCGCTCGTCGCCCAACTGGCTGTCGCGTAGGCGACTGACGGCATCGTATTCGTACAGGCCCTGCTGCGCGCGGGTGGTGGATTTGATGTTCCACTCGATCATCGTCAGTCCCAGCGCCGAGGCTACCTGCTTGGCCAGTTCGGTCTTGCCAGTTCCGGGCTCACCCTTGACCAGAAGCGGTCGTTCCAGCGTCACGGCGGCGTTCACCGCGATGGTCAGATCGTCGGTGGCAACATAGTCTGCGGTGCCTTCGAAACGTGTGGTCATGTGGCCCTCGTGATGATTGTCGCGCAGCGCGCCGGCAAAGAACTCGGGCACCGGGTTACCGGCAGGGGTGACCTTTTACAACCCGGGTCGCAGCGTCGCGGTTTGGGCCCGGCCAATCGAACCGCCCCTGGTTGATTCGGATCACCCGGTTCGATCCGGCGTTGAACCTGCCGCAAAATGGCCGGATCCGTTTCACGAAAAAAGTCGTTTTCATACGTTAAGTCTCATGCTTGTACCAATTTCATCAGTGGCGTGCCGGGCTGGCGTTTGCATAGTGACATTCCTGGCCGCGTGGGATAAACGCTGCGCAGAAGGGGGTGCCGAATGTCAGGCGATACAACCGCAAAAGACGTTTCCGGCCATGCCAAGGGAGCAGATATGAAGCAGGAAGTTTTTCTGCCGGAAGACTACCGTCCGGCCGAAGATGAGCCTTTCATGAATGAACGACAGCTTGAGTATTTCCGTCGCAAGCTGCTGAATTGGAAACACGAACTTTTGGCGGGCAGCCGCGACACCATCGAAGGGCTGCAGGGCAATACCCGCAACATTCCCGATGTCGCCGACCGCGCCAGCGAAGAGACGGACCGCGCGCTGGAATTGCGGACCCGCGACCGTCAGCGCAAGCTGGTGGCCAAGATCGATGCTGCGCTGCGTCGCATCGACGAAGGCGAGTACGGCTATTGCGAGGTCACAGGCGATCCGATTTCGCTCAAGCGGCTGGATGCCCGTCCGATTGCGACCATGACGCTCGAGGCGCAAGAGCGGCACGAGCGTCGCGAGAAGGTGCACCGCGACGATTGATCGCTGGAACGTTCTGACGAATTCGAACGCCGGGGCCTGTGGTTCCGGCGTTTTTGCGTTATGCCAGCTGCATGAAGATCGACGGCTTGAAGTTTGTGGTGGTGGGCGGAGGGATCGGTGGCCTTGCGGCCGCCGTGGCGCTGCAACAGCGCGGCGCACAGGTGACTGTGCTGGAACAGGCGCCCGAGCTGGCCGAGGTGGGTGCCGGGTTGCAGATCAGTGCCAACGGGATGGCGGTGCTGCGCGCGCTGGGTGTGGCGGGCTCTCCGCCCGAGGCCGCGCAGATCTCGCACGGAACCGTGTTGCGCGACTATCGGCGCGGGCGCGTCATCAGCCGGGTGCCGCCGCCTGCGGCCGGGGCGACGTATTACTATCATCGTGCAGACCTGCTGGACCTGTTGCGCGACGCGGCCTTGCGGACAGGGGTGGATCTGCGTCTGAACGCGCGGGTCACGCATGTGCGCAAACACCCCTCCGACGCCGAGATCTCGTTGCGCGACGGGACACGCCTCCGGGCCGAATGCGTCATCGCGGCGGACGGTGGGCGCAGCCATGTCCGCCCGGTTCTGAACGGAAGCGAGGCGCCCCGGTTCACGCATCAGGTCGCGTGGCGCGCGACAATTCCCTGGGCCGACCGCACGGCGACCCCCATGGCCACTTTGACCATGGGGCCGGGCCGTCACGTGGTGACCTATCCGCTGCGGGATCAATCGCAGATGAACATCGTCGCGATCGAGGAGCGTTCGGACTGGACCGAGGAAGGCTGGAAGCTGGAAGGCGATGTCGGCGACCTGCATGCGCGCTTCGCCGATTTCGGCGGGGTCACGGGGGAAATCCTTGCCCGCATCGACAAGGTGAACATCTGGGCGCTGTTCCTGCGTCCGGTGGCACAGAAATGGCAGAACGGGCGCGTGGCCCTGTTAGGTGACGCGGCCCATCCGACTTTGCCGTTCATGGCCCAGGGCGCATGTCTCGCGCTCGAGGACGCGTGGGTCCTCAGGCGTGCATTCGATGACCAGTCAGGTGTCCAACGCGCACTCGCAGCCTATGAAGCCAGGCGCCGCCCCCGCGCCCGCGCGGTGGTCGCTGCCGCCGCAAGTAACGCACGAAACTTCCACCTGAAAGGTCCGACGCGTATCGCGGCGCAGATGGCTTTGTCGCTGATCGGTCGCAGGCTGACGCGGCGATATGATTGGATCTACGATTACGATCCGACGGCATGACGGGTCAGAGATCCAGATCGACCCAGATCGGAACGTGATCCGAAGGCTTTTCGTGCCCGCGTACCTCGGCGTCGATCCGGCAATCCTGCAACAGGTCCGCGGCCTGCGGGGTCAGCAGGAAATGGTCGATACGGATCCCGTCATTCCGGTTCCAGGCGCCGGCCTGATAGTCCCAGAACGTATAATGTCCGGGACCTTGGGTTCGGGCGCGGAACGCGTCAGTGAACCCGAGGTTCAGTATTTTTTGAAAGGCGGCGCGGCTTTCGGGACGAAACAGCGCGTCCTCGCGCCAGGCATCCGGGCGCTTGGCGTCTTCGGCCTGCGGAATGACGTTGTAGTCGCCTGCCATCAGGGCGGGTTCCTCGGCCTTCAGCAATTCGAGTGCACGTTGATGCAGCCGATCCATCCATGCCAATTTGTAGTCGAACTTTGGCCCGGGTGCGGGGTTCCCGTTAGGAAGGTACAACCCACAGACCCGCAGAGCTTTCTTGCCCACGACGGTCGCTTCGATCCAGCGAGCCTGATCGTCGCCATCATCGCCCGGCAATCCGCGGGTGACATCCTCCAACGGAAGTTTTGACAGGATCGCGACCCCGTTGAAGCTTTTTTGACCGTGGGTTTCGACGTTGTAGCCGCGCTCCTCGAAGATCTCTCGCGGAAAATTCTCGTCGACGGATTTTATTTCCTGCAACACGGCGACGTCGGGCTGTGCGTCGTCGAGCCAGCGCAGCAGGGCGTCGGCGCGGGCCTTGATGCCGTTGATGTTGAACGAGGCAATTTTCATGCGAGCCCTCCGGTTAAACCACGGCCACCTATCGCGCAGAACCACCCCAACGGCAAGCAGTAAGCCGGGAATGCGAGGCTCTGCCTCGCGCTCCGGGATATTTGAGGCCAGATGAAGTAACAGTGTGTTAACAAGATTGTCGGAGAGAGAAGGGGCGGTACAGGCGGGGACGCCGATGACCGCGCCAGGTGAAGCCCTCCGGCTTTGGCGTCGGAGGGCCGACCTCCGCCTTCATCTGGCTAAAAGTATCCTAGGGGTGTGGGGGCAAAGCCCGCACGAGGCATTACATCGAGAAGGACGTGCCGCAGCCGCAGGATGAGGTGGCGTTGGGGTTGTCGATAACGAAACGCGCGCCGATCAACTCTTCGGTGAAGTCGATGGTGGCGTTTTCAAGGAAGGGCAGGGAAATTGCGTCGACGACGACCTTTTGGCCTTTGCCCTCCAAAACCAGATCGTCCTCTTTGGGCTCGTCCAGCGCGATTTCGTATTGGAAGCCGGAGCAGCCACCGCCTTCCACAGCGATGCGCAGCGCCTTGCCATTGTCGGCCGCGCCGATTTCAGCCAACCGCTCAAACGCGCGTTCCGTGACCGTGGGGGGCAGATTCATGCCGGACTCCAAAGGTTTCTTTCTTGACCATCGTACAATATAGAAAACCCGACGACGGGCGACAAGGACAAGACGATTGGAGCGAGCAGGTTTTGCCTCGGACCCCAGCCGCGCACGGGGGCGGTTGGTGCCAGAGGAGGAGAGCAGCTTTCGGTCCTGCTTTCAGCGGGACAGGGACCGGATCATTCACGCCAGCGCCTTTCGGCGGCTCAAGCACAAGACGCAGGTCTTTGTTGAGCACGAGGGCGACAACTACCGCACCCGGCTGACTCATTCCATCGAGGTGGCGCAGGTCGCCCGCACAATCGCGGGCGCTTTGGGCCTGAACCAAGAACTGACCGAGGCCGTCGCGCTGGCGCATGATCTGGGTCACACTCCGTTTGGGCATACCGGCGAGGACGCGCTGCACGCGCTGATGGCACCTTACGGCGGGTTCGATCATAACGCCCAGGCCATCCGGATCGTGACGAGGCTCGAGCGCCACTATGCCGAATTCGACGGTTGCAACCTGACATGGGAATGCCTTGAGGGGATCGCCAAGCACAATGGTCCGGTCACCGGCGATCTGCCCTGGGCGCTGGCCGAATGCAATGACGGCTTCGATCTGGAACTGCACACCCATGCCAGCGCCGAGGCGCAGGTGGCGGCGTTGTCCGATGACATCGCCTATAACAACCACGACCTGTTGGACGGATTGCGCGCCGGGCTGTTCACCGACGACGAGATCACGCAATTGCCTATCATCGGTGAATGCTACGCGGATGTGGATCGCAAGTACCCCGGCCTTGATCCCTATCGCCGACGGCACGAGGCCTTGCGGCGCGTGTTCGGCGTGATGGTGTCCGATGTCATCGACACGTCCCGCGCCATTCTGGCCGCTTCGGGGGCGCAATCGGTCGAGGATATCCGCCACCTGGGCCAACCGGTCATCCGGTTCTCGGAGGGGCTATGGGCGCAGTTGCGCGAGATTCGGGCTTTTCTGTTCACCCGCATGTATCGTGCGCCCAGCGTCATGGAGGTGCGCGCCCGGGTCAGTCGCGTGGTCGAGGAGCTGTTCCCGATCTACTTGAACGATCCCCGGCAGATGCCCCGGCACTGGCATGACGATATCGAGGCCGCAGCGGACGAAACCGAACTGGCCCGGATCGTGTCGGACTATATCTCGGGGATGACCGACCGGTTCGCGCTGCAGGATCACGCACGCCTGACTGGGAAAACACCGCTGGAGCGTTAGGCGCCCGCGTCCTTGGCCATCGCCCGCATTGACCTTGCCGCCTTGCGTGATAAACCGCCGGGCAAGCAAAAGGACATCCGAAATGAACCTGTTCTCTGATATCCGCGACCTTGTTCTGGACGCGTTGACCCAGATGCAAACCGAAGGCGCTCTGCTCGAGGGGCTGAGCTTTGACAACGTGGCGGTCGAGCCGCCGCGCGACGCGGCGCATGGCGACATGGCCACGAACGCGGCGATGGTGCTGGCGAAACCGGCGAAGATGAAGCCCCGCGACATCGCCGAGACGCTGGCCGCGAAGCTGGCCGAGGATGAGCGGATCACCAGCGCCGAGGTCGCCGGCCCCGGCTTTCTGAACCTGCGTCTGGCGCCGTCGGTCTGGCAGGGCGTTCTGGGCGCGGTGCTGGAAAAGGGGACCGACTATGGCCGCTCGACCATGGGGCAGGGGCTGAAGGTGAACGTCGAATACGTCTCGGCCAACCCCACCGGGCCGCTGCATGTGGGTCATACCCGCGGCGCGGTGTTCGGCGACGCGCTGGCCAGCCTGTTGGCGTATTCCGGCCATGACGTGACCCGCGAATATTACATCAACGATGGCGGCGCGCAGGTCGATGTTCTGGCCCGGTCTGCGTTCGAGCGGTACCGCGAGGCCAACGGCCTGAGCCCGGAAATCGCCGAGGGCCTGTATCCCGGCGACTATCTGATCCCGATCGGCGAGGCGCTGAAGGAGAAATATGGTGACAGCCTGTTGGACAAGCCCGAAAGCGAGTGGCTGGCCGAGGTGCGTGAATTCGCCACCGATGCGATGATGGATCTGATCCGCGCCGATCTGAAGGCGCTGGGCGTCGAGATGGACGTGTTCTTCTCGGAAAAATCGCTCTATGGCACCGGCAAGATTGAGGCCGCGCTGGAGGCGCTGAACGAAAAGGGCCTGATCTATGAGGGCGTGCTCGAGCCGCCCAAGGGCAAGAAACCCGAGGACTGGGAGCCGCGTGAGCAGACCCTGTTCCGCTCGACCGCGCATGGCGATGACGTGGATCGCCCGGTCAAGAAATCCGACGGCAGCTGGACCTATTTCGCCCCCGACATCGCCTATCACTATGACAAGGTGACCCGCGGGTTCGACGCGCTGATCGACGTGTTCGGGGCGGACCATGGCGGCTATGTCAAGCGAATGAAGGCCGCCGTTTCGGCATTGTCGGACGGCAAAGTGCCGCTGGACATCAAGCTAACCCAGCTGGTCAAGCTGTGGAAGAATGGCGAGCCGTTCAAGATGTCGAAACGGGCCGGCAACTTCGTCACCCTGCGCGACGTGGTCGATCAGGTCGGCCCCGACGTGACGCGCTTCGTGATGCTGACCCGCAAGAACGACGCGCCGCTGGATTTCGATTTCGACAAGGTGCTGGAACAGAGCCGCGAGAACCCTGTGTTCTATGTTCAATATGCCCATGCCCGGGTGATGAGCGTGCTGCGCCGCGCCGCCGAGGCGGGCATCGACGCCACCGACGAAACCCTGCGCGGGGCAGACCTGGCGGCGCTGGATCACCCGGCCGAACTGACCGTGGCCAAGAAGCTGGCCGAATGGCCACGCCTGGTCGAGATCGCGGCCCGCACCAACGAGCCGCACCGCATCGCCTTCTATCTGTATGAACTTGCAGGGGATTTCCACGCCTTGTGGAACCGTGGCAACGACGAGCCCGCGCTGCGGTTCCTGCAGGATGGTGATGTGGCCACAAGCCAGTCAAAAATAGCGCTGGCCCGGGCCGTTTCTGTTGTGATTTCAGCGGGCTTGGGTATTCTTGGGGTCACGCCGGCGCAGGAGATGCGGTAACCAACACCGCCCGAACCGCCGGTACGAGGTAGGCAAGAAATGACCCGCGCGCCGCGATTTCAGGCGCATTTCGGGCAGTGAGGCGGATATGGCACGTTACGATTTCTCGGGGCAGACAGGCCCCGAGCATATGCATTACTCGAATCAATTCACCGCTGAAGACGGGTACGAGCACCCCGGCGACATGCCGGATTTCGACGGGGCATCGGCCGGTGTCCCGGGCTTTGGCCGCATCGTGAATATTCTTGGCGCCGCGGCGTCCCTGGCGCTGGTGGCCGGGGTGACAGTCTGGGGCTACAAGCTGGTGATGCGGGACGTGTCCGGCGTGCCGGTGGTGCGTGCGGTCGAAGGTCCGATGCGCGTGCAGCCCGAAAACCCCGGTGGAACGCCGGCCGATCATCAAGGTCTGGCGGTGAACGCCGTGGCGGCGGTCGGCACGGCCGCGCCGCCGGCCGACCGGCTGATCCTTGCCCCGCGCCCGGTCTCGCTGAGCGACGAGGACGCGCCGATGGGCACGTTGAAACCGACCCCGGCGGTTCTGAAGGTTGAAGAGACAATAACAAATCAGGAGGCCGCCGAGTTGCGGCAGGGCGCGGTGGAGTCGCTGGCTTCGGAATTGTCGGGTGATGTCTCGGCCTCTGCCGAGCTGGAACCGGTTGTGCAACTGGCCGCGCTGACCATGCCCGAGGACGAACCCGCCATCGACCCGGCCGATCTGGCCGCACAATTGCCCGACCCGGAGCTTGCCGCCTTGCCCGGTGTGCGGCGGTCTCTGCGCCCGCTGACGCGCCCCGCCGGGTTGCGCCGCGCCGCTCCGGTGGGTGGCGCAATCGACGCGGATGCGGTGAATGCCGCCGTGAAATCGGCAATGGGTCTGGATGTCGATCCCGACTCGCTGGCCAAGGGTACACGGCTGGCCCAGCTGGGCGCCTATGAGAGCCCCGATGTGGCCCGCGCTGAATGGGATCGCCTGTACCGCCGCTTTGGCGAGTACATGCAGGGGAAACAACGAGTTATCCAGAAAACCTCGAGCGGCGGTCGCACCTTCTATCGCTTGCGCGTGCATGGGTTTGCCGATCTGAGCGACTCGCGTCAGTTCTGCGCGGCGCTGGTGGCGCAGGATGCCGACTGCATCCCGGTTGCCGTGCGGTGAGGTACGGCGCCACGATCACTGATGCGGCGGGTCTGCGCCTGACGCCCGAAGAGAAGACGTTGTTTCGGCAGATGAACCCGTTCGGCTTCATCCTGTTCGCGCGCAACATCGACACGGCCGATCAGGTGCGCGCACTGTGCGACGACATGCGCGAGGCCGTGGGCCGCGACTGTATGATTACGATCGATCAGGAGGGCGGACGGGTGCAACGCCTGCGCCCGCCGCTGGCCCGTCAATGGCGCCCCCCGATGGATCATGCCGAACAAGCCGAGGGCCAGGCCGAACGCGCCATGTACCTGCGCTATCGCCTGATTGCGCACGAGCTGTTTTCGCTGGGTATCGACAGCAATTGCGCCCCGATGGTCGATCTGGCCCGACCTGAGACGCACGATTTCCTGCGCAACCGATGTTATGGCGGCGATGCGGCCACGGTCGCACGCCTCGGCCGAGCGGTCGCACAGGGGCACTTGGATGGCGGCGTTCTACCCGTCGTCAAGCACATCCCCGGCCACGGGCGCGCCACGCTCGACAGCCATTTCGACCTGCCGCAAGTGGATGCGCCGCTTGACGACCTGATGCAGACCGATTTCGAGCCTTTCCGCGCCCTGAACGACTTGCCGATGGGCATGACAGCCCATCTGGTCTATGATCAGGTTGACGGAAAACCGGCCACGATTTCGCCTGCGATGATGCGGATCATCCGCGAGCGCATCGGGTTCGACGGGTTGGTCATGACCGATGACATCTCGATGAAGGCGCTCAGCGGATCGCTAGCCGATCTGTCGCAACAGGCGCTGTCGGCGGGCTGCGACGTGGTTCTGCACTGCAACGGGACGTTCGAAGAACGCGCCGAGGTGATGGAGGCTGCGGGCGAAATGTCCGAGGCGGCGCAAGCCCGCGCGGACCGCGCCTTGGCCCGGCGGCAAAGCCCCGAGGAACTTGACATCCGTGCCGCCGAGACGGAACTATCCCGTCTGATGGGCGGGCAGGTGTATGACGGATAACCTTTTCAGCGAAGACCCGGTTTCGGTCGCCGATCGGCTGGCCGCCGAGGCGCTGATTGTGGACGTGGACGGGTTTGAAGGCCCGTTGGACGTGCTGCTGACCTTGTCACGGACGCAAAAGGTCGATCTTCGCAAAATCTCGGTACTGGCGCTGGCGCAGCAATATCTGGCCTTTGTCGAACGGGCCCGCGCCCTGCGGATCGAACTGGCCGCCGACTATTTGGTGATGGCCGCATGGCTGGCCTTTCTGAAATCGCGCCTGCTGTTGCCGCCCGACCCCGATGAAGAGGGGCCGACGGGCGAAGAACTGGCCGCGCACTTGGCCTTTCAGTTGGAACGCCTGCAGGCGATGCGCGATGCGGCCGCCCGCCTGATGGCGCGCGATCAGTTGGGGCGCGATTTCTTCAAGCGCGGGCAGGGCGAAGACGTGACCCGCATCCGCACGGTCACCTATTCCGCCACGTTGCTGGACCTGATGCAGGGCTATGCCCGCATCCGCACCCGTGACGAATTCCGACCCTTCGTGATGGACCGCGATTCGGTCTTCACGATGGAACAGGCGCTGGAGCGAATGCGCCCGCTGATCGGATTTGCTGGAACCTGGACCGACATGGAAACCTACCTGCCCGAAGGCTGGGACGTTGACCCGATGCGGCGCCGCTCGGCAACGGCGGCGACGTTTGCGGCCTCGCTGGAGCTGGTCAAGGAAGGACATATGGAGATCAAGCAAAGCGAGACCTTTGCCCCGATCCAACTGCGCAGAAGGACGAAGCCCAGTGACTGACGCCCCCGAAGACGACGGCACCGGCACCCTGTTCGAAGCCCCCCCACTGGCTGAGCAGGAACGCATGGTCGAGGCGGTATTGTTTGCCAGCGCCGAGCCGGTGACGGTGGCCGATCTTGAGGCGCGGATGCCGCATGGCTGCGACGCCAAGCAGGCCTTGGAACTGCTGCAGAAACGCTATGAGGGGCGCGGGGTGCGCGTGGTTCGGGTGGGCGAGGCCTGGGCCATCCGCACGGCCCCCGATCTGGGGTTCCTGATGCAGAAGGAAACGGTCGAGACCCGCAAGCTGAGCCGCGCCGCCATCGAGACCCTGGCGATCGTGGCCTATCATCAGCCCTGCACCCGCGCCGAGATCGAGGAAATCCGCGGTGTGTCCGTGTCGCGTGGAACCATAGACCAACTGCTGGAAATGGAGTGGATCCGGCTGGGCCGCCGCCGCATGACGCCGGGGCGCCCGGTGACCTTCGTGGTGACGCCCCAGTTTCTGGACCATTTCGGCCTGGAAAGTGCCCGAGACTTGCCGGGCCTTAAGGAATTGCGTGCTGCGGGGCTGTTGGAGAACCGCCCGCCGCCGGGGACCATGCCGATCGGCGAGGCCAATGAAGATGAACCCGGCGACGAAGACCAGACCGAATTGTTCGAGGAAGACTGAACGCGTCGCCCTTTTGTCGGCGAATTCCCCGCCAGGTTTGACACCGAGGAACGGAGACCGGAATGAACGCAAACCGCATCATCGACATGATCGTTCGGCAAGTCGTGCGCCGGCTGGTCACGCGCGGCGTGGACAAGGGCCTCGACCTGGCCGAACGTATGGGACGCAAGTCCGGGCAGCCGGACGGACCGCGCGACCCCAAGGCCGACCGGTACATGGCGCAAAGTGCGCGCCGCCAGGCCCAGAGCATGAAGCAGGCTAGGCAGTTGACCCGCCAGATGCGGCGGTTCATGCGGTTCTAGGGATTACTGGACCGACTTGAAATGCTTCGACAATTTCAGGCCCTGACCCTGATAGTTCGAAGCGATTCCCGCGCCGTACAACTGAGTCGGCATCTCGGCCATGCGTTCGTAGACCAGCCGCCCGACGACCTGTCCGTGTTCCAGCACGAAGGGCGCCTCGTGGCAACGGACTTCCAGCACGCCGCGTGATCCGGCGCCGCCGGCTTCGGCATGGCCGAAACCGGGATCGAAGAATCCCGCGTAGTGAACCCGGAATTCACCCACCATCGCCAGATAGGGCGCCATTTCGGCGGCATACATCGGCGGAATGTGGACCGCCTCGCGGCTGACCAGGATGTAGAACGCGCCCGGGTCCAGAATGATGCGCCCGTCGCGGGTGCGCACCTCTTCCCAGTAGTCCTGCGGGTCGTATTCACCGATCCGATCCAGGTCGATCACGCCGGTATGTGGCTTGGCCCGGTACCCGACCAGATCGGTGTTGGGAAGGCGCAGATCGACCGAAAACCCCAGCCCGTCCTGAATGACGGCCGGGCCGTCCACCAGCGGCGATTGCGCATGCAACGCGGCCAGATCCGCGTCGGACAGCACCGCCTGACCGCGGCGGAATCGGATCTGGTTCAGGCGCATGCCCGGACGGACCAGAACCGAGAACGAACGCGGACAGATCTCGGCATAGAGTGGGCCGGCATACCCGGCGGGAACGCGGTCGAACTCGGTTCCGCCATCGGTGATGGTGCGGGTCAGCAAGTCCAGCCGCCCGGTCGAGCTTTTGGCGTTGGCCACGGCGGTCACGTCGCCGGGCAGGGCCAGCGATTCCATCAGCGGCACCAGATACACGCAACCTTTTTCCAGTACCGCACCTTCCGAGATGTCGATGTGATGCATCTCGAACTCGGCCAGCCGGTCGGCCACGCTCTGGCCTTCGCCAGCCAGAAACGAGGCGCGCACACGGTAAGCCACTGTTCCCAAACGAAGATCAAGGCTGGCGGGTTGGATCTGGGCGGGGGTGATCGGCGGGGTCGCGGTGATCTCACCGGTGTCGATCATCGCTGCGATCTGCTGGTTCGGGCACACGCCGGTCATTCCGCTCCTCCACTCAGCCGAAGGAGGCTCCGGCCCGTATTTTCTGAACGTCGGTGTGATTTGGTCGGGCTAGCAGGACTCGAACCTGCGACCTTCCGTCCCCCAGACGGACGCGCTACCAGGCTGCGCCATAGCCCGACGTTGAGGTGTTCATAATGATTTTCCCGGCAGGGGCAAGAGGAAAACATTACCTTTTTGCTCAACCCGCCAATTGCCGTTCGACCCGGTCCAGCCAGGCGCGCAGATCCTTGGCAACGGGCGCGATCCGGCGCAACGTGTCGGTGTCGAACTCGGTTTTCCGCCACGCCCGGGCTGCGATTCCGGCCTGCTGCGGCGTGGTCTCGGCCTTGGGTTTCTGCGACGCAGCGTGATCCCGGGCTTTAGGGGCGGCAGGTTCGCCCAAATTTTCGGCCTCGGTCGGTGATAGATCGAGGGCACCCTGCACCACGGCGGGGGGCTGCGGCAGCGGCACCACGTTCTCAGCTGCCTGGATTTCGATGGTCTGGGCCGGAGCCGCGCCATCGTCCAGTCCCGGCGACAGCGACGCGACGTAGGCCACGCCCTGTTCGCGCAGGATGCGTTGAACACCCTTGATGGTCACGCCATCCTCGTGCAGCAGCTTCTTGATGCCGCCCAACAGGCGCATGTCGTTGGGGCGGTAATACCTACGTCCTCCGGCCCGCTTGACCGGTTTGATCTGGCTGAACCGACTTTCCCAGAACCGCAGGACATGCGCCTGAACACCCAGCCAATCCGCAACTTCACTGATGGTGCGAAATGCGTCGGGAGACTTGCTCATGCCTGCCTTGCCCCGGACTTACTTGCGGTTTCCGGCCGCGACCCGATCCTTCATCAGATGCGAAGGGCGGAAGGTCAGAACGCGGCGCGGCTCGATGGGAACCTCTTCCCCGGTTTTCGGGTTGCGGCCGACGCGGGCCGACTTGTCCCTGACGCTGAACGTGCCGAAAGACGAGATCTTGACCTGCTCGCCGCGCACCAGCGCATCGGACATGTGGTTCAAAATGCTTTCGACAAGCTGCGCGCTTTCGTTGCGAGACAGACCCACTTCGCGAAACACGGCTTCGCTCAGGTCCATTCGCGTCAGTGTTTTTTCGCCCATGATTATTCCCCTGATGATGTACGACCATAGGGGCAGGGCAAATTCACTGTCAATATCAATGAATTGCGCGTGGTGGTGTAAGCAGGTTTGCGCCGCCCTACCAGCGCATCACCACCGCGCCCCAGGCCAGTCCGCCGCCGATGGCCTCGGTCACTATCAAGTCGCCGGGCTTGATCTGCCCGCGTTCCTTGCCCACCGACAGCGCCAGCGGGATCGATGCGGCCGAGGTGTTGCCGTGATCCTGAACCGTGACCACCACGTTATCCATGGGCAGCTGCAGCTTTTTGGCCGTGCCCTGAATGATGCGGATATTGGCCTGATGCGGGACGATCCAATCGACGTCGCCGCTTGTTAGCCCCGCGCGATCCAGCGCGGTGGTGGCCGTGGCAGCCAGTTTCTCGACCGCGTGGCGGAACACCTGGTTGCCCTGCATGCGCAGATAGCCGGTGGTCCGGTTCGAGACCCCGCCATCGACATAGAGCAGATCCTTGAACCGCCCGTCCGAATGCAGGTCGGTGGATAGAATGCCCCGGTCTTCAGGCGTTCCGGCGCCTTCCTGCGCCTCGAGCACCAGCGCGCCGGCGCCGTCGCCGAACAGAACGCAGGTGCTCCGGTCCGACCAGTCCATGATGCGCGAGAAGGTCTCGGCCCCGATCACGAGGATGCGTTTGGCCTGACCCGACAGGATCAGCGCGTTGGCGTTGGCCAGCGCAAAGACGAAGCCGGCGCAGACCGCTTGCACGTCAAAGGCAAATCCGCGGGTCATGCCCAGATTGGCCTGAACCATGGTCGCAGCGGACGGAAAGGTCAGGTCTGCGGTGGAGGTGGCCAGAACAATCGCGTCGATGTCGTCGGCGGTCAGCCCCGCATCGGTCAGCGCGGCCTTGGCCGCATGGGTCGCCATATCAGATGTGGTTTCGTCTTCGGCCGCGAAATGGCGGCGTTCGATGCCCGAGCGGGTCCGGATCCATTCGTCGGACGTGTCCAACGTCTTTTCGAACTCGGAATTGGGAACGATGCGTTTGGGTAGATAATGCCCGACACCAACAACGACTGAACGGCCTGCCATCTGAGGTCCTGCCTTTTTGTTATTTTTCGGTCTGCAGCGCAGATTGCGCAGCATCTTGTTCAAGCTGGGCAGTCGATGCAACCCGTGCGGCCAATTTTTCGGCAAAACCCGACCGTGCCAGGGTAAAAGCCAGCTTGATGGCCGCGGACACACCCGTGGCATCAGCGCCCCCGTGCGATTTGACCACTGTCCCGTTCAGCCCCAAGAACACCCCCCCGTTCACGCGCCGCGGGTCGATGCGCTTTTTCAGGCGCTGCAATGACGTGATCGCCAGCACCGAGGCCAGCCGGGACAGAGGAGAATAGCTGAACGCCTCTCGCAGAAGGTCGCCGATCAGGCTGGCGGTGCCTTCGCCCGTCTTGATCGCGACATTGCCGGTAAAACCGTCCGTCACGATGACATCGGCCTTGTCGCCGGGGATGTCGCTGCCTTCCACGAAGCCCACGAAATCGAAATTCGCCTGCTCGGCGAAGTCCGTGATCAACGCGTGCGCCTCTTTCAACTCGGCGCGGCCCTTGTGTTCCTCGGTACCGACATTCAGCAACCCGATGCGCGGACGCGTCAGGGCCATACCGTTGCGGGCATACGAGGCCCCCATCAGCGCGTATTGCAGCAGATCCCGGGCATCGGCCCGCACATCCGCGCCCACGTCCAGCATCACGTTGAACCCCTGCGGATTGCGCGAGGGCCACAGGATCGCGATCGCCGGGCGGTTCACGCCGGGCAGCTTGCGCAGCCGCATCATCGACAGCGCCATCAGCGCGCCGGTATTGCCGCAGGACACGGCGCCGTGCGCCTCTCCGTTGCGCACCGAATCCAGCGCCGACCACATCGAGGTGTTCTTGCCGTTGCGCACGACCTGGCTGGGCTTGTCCTGCATCGTTACGACATCGGGACAATCGCGAAAAACGACGCGCCCTTCCAGGACGCGCCGTTTCGCAACAAGCTTGCGCAAGACGTCTTCGGGGCCGTGCAGCAGAAACCCGATATCGGGGTTCTTCTGCGCTGATTTCGCGATTCCAGCAACCACGACCGCGGGACCGGAGTCCCCGCCCATTGCGTCAACCGAGATGATGATCTTTCCGGTCTGCTCGGGCTGCGCCGTCATGCCAAAACCTGCGGTCAATCAGGCTCAGGCCGCGTCTTCGTCCAGGTCGATTTCGTCGGCCTGCGCCACGACTTCGCGGTCGTCATAGTGGCCGCAGGCTGCACAGACGTGGTGCGGGCGTTTCAGTTCGCCGCAGTTCGGGCATTCGTTCGGGTTTGCAGCAACCAGAGCGTCGTGTGCGCGGCGGTTGTTGCGACGCGACTTGGAAACTTTGTTCTGTTGGACGGCCATGGTCTCAACCTTTGTCTGACTGGGGGCTGCAGATTCGCTGCCAGCCCGGGTTTCATTCTTCGTTTTCTCGTGGTGTGACGCGCGTTTAGGGGACGAGCCCCGCGATGTCCAACCCAAATTCCGATGAGCGCGCGAAAATACTGCGATTCTCGACATGTTCAAGGGGTTTTTCTGACCGAGTGCTATGACAGGAAATCATGGCGCTGTCACTTGTCTTTTTTCAGCGCGTCGCGCAACCCGGCCAGCCCCGCAAAAGGCTTGGCATCGTCATCCGTCATGGCCTGTTTGCCCGGCTCGGTGAAAATTGCGTCATCCAGATGTGCGCCGTCCTTGCGGGGGTATTGCGGCAGCGCCAGCGCCAGCGCTTCGCGCATCACGGCACCGGGGTTGATCTCGGGGCCCAGGGGTTCGGTTTCGTCGTCTTCGGGCATCTCGAATTCGGGTTCGTCCGGCTCGGTCCAGTCCGACAGGAACAGGCGCCGCACGGGCGTTTCGATACGCGTGGTCACAGGGTCCAGCGTGACGACGCAGGGCTGGATTACGGTTGCGCCAAGGTGACCGGTCAGTTCCCAATCGCGTTTGCCGCGGGCCTTTATCTCTCCGACAAAGCTCAGCTTGCGCAGCCCCTGCAGGCCCAGATCCGCCCGGAGGACATCCAGTTCATCCGCTGCCGGGCGCAGATCGAACGGGACGGGGCTGTTCTGCGGCAGGTCCGCGACGCGCAAAGATGTTGCCTTGGCCATAGTGACCCTTTCCTGTGTTGAACCGGGGCATGGGTTTCTGTAATCGGATAGAAGCCGCAAGGGTGCAAGGCAAGAGGGTGAAGATGTCGAAGGTCGCGAACAAGCTGAAACTGGCGTTCGGAACGCTTGCCTGCGTGTCGGTGCTTGCGATGGCCGGATGCAGCCCGGTCTACAAGAACCACGGCTATGTCCCCACGCCCGAGGAACTGGCCGAAATCAAGGTGGGTGTCGATACCCGCGACAGCGTAGTCGAAAAGGTCGGCGCGCCCGGTGCGTCGGGGGTTCTAAAGGATTCGGGGTACTACTACGTCGCCTCGCGTGTCCGCCATTATGGCCCCAAACGCCCCGAAGTGGTCGAGCGGCAGCTGGTCGCCGTCAGCTTTGATCAGCGCGGGGTCGTGCGCAACATCGAACGGTTCGGGCTCGAGGATGGCTATGTCATCGTCCTGGACCGCCGCGTGACCGATTCGAGCGTTCAGGACAGGGGATTCCTACGTCAGTTGTTGGGCAATATCGGCAGTTTCAACCCGGCAAACATCCCAGGCCAGAGCTGATCGCGCTTCCGGTCCCTCGGTCTGTCATGAGGCGGTTACAGACTTGGTGTTAGTGGCAGGCGGAACCTGGGAAAGTCAGATACCGCGGAGGGTGCGGCCATGGACACGGATGTCTTGCTGAACAAGGGGAGGTATCGGGCGCGACTGGCCCGCACGCCCGAGGACATCGCCGCCGCGCAAGCGCTGCGTACGCTGGCTTTTCGCACGGCACGGACAGACCGCGATGCGTTCGACCGGATCTGCACCCATGTGCTGGTCGAGGATCAGCGGGCCGGCGGGCAACTCGTGTGCTGTTTCCGGATGCTGGTCATGGATTGCGGGCACGAGATCGGCCGCAGCTATTCGGCACAGTTCTACGATCTGTCGGGCTTGCAGAACTTTCAGGGACGGATGGTCGAGATGGGCCGGTTCGCGGTGCATCCCGACCGGACCGACCCGGATATCCTGCGGGTGGCGTGGGGCGCGATGACCGTGTTCGTGGACCGGTGCGACATCCGGTTGCTGTTTGGTTGTTCGTCATTTGCCGGGACCGACACCGAGGCCTACTTGGATGCTTTCGCAATGCTCAAACATCGCCACCTGGCGCCCAAACGCTGGTTGCCGCGGGTCAAGGCGCCGGACGTGTTCCGCTTTGCCGCGCGGCTGCGGCGCCGGCCCAACGCGCAGAAAGCCATGCGGCGCATGCCGCCGTTGCTGCGCACCTACCTTATGATGGGCGGCTGGGTCAGCGATCATGCGGTTGTGGACCGCCAGCTGAACACGCTGCATGTCTTCACCGGCGTCGAGATCGGTGCGATTCCCGCGGCGCGGAAACGCCTCTTGCGGATGATCGCGGGCTGAAGCCGCGCCGCTGTCAAAAGGTGAGGCTGGGGCGTTGACGCCCAATGCCTGCCGGTTTAGCTGGCGCGTATGGCACGTATTCCTTTGTTGCAGATGTCCGGTATCTCGCTGACCTTCGGGGGCGAGCCGGTGTTTTCCGACCTGGACCTGGTAGTTCAGCCCGGCGACCGCGTTGCGCTGGTCGGGCGGAACGGCTCGGGCAAATCCACCCTGATGAAGGTCATGGCCGGTCTTGTCGAGCCGGACCGGGGTGAGATCGTTGTGCCGCCCGGCAAATCCGTGGGCTACATGGAGCAGGACCCTAATATGGAAGGCTTTGCCACGCTGGGCGACTATGCCGCCAGTGGGCTGGAACCAGGCGAGTTGTACAAGGTGGAACGGGCCGGTGAGGGGCTAAAATTCGACCCCTCGCGTGCGGTTCAAACCGCCTCGGGCGGAGAGCGGCGCCGTGCGGCGCTGGCCAAGCTGATGGCGGAGGCCCCCGACCTGATGCTGCTGGACGAGCCGACCAACCATCTGGACATCGAGGCCATCGGTTGGCTGGAGCGCGAACTGGGTGCAACGCGGGCGGCTTTTGTCCTGATCTCGCATGACCGCGCCTTTCTGCGAGCACTGACACGGGCAACCCTGTGGATCGATCGCGGTGTCGTGCGCCGGCAGGAGCAGGGGTTCGAGGCTTTTGAGGCCTGGCGCGACAAGATCTGGGAGGAAGAAGACCAGCAACGCCACAAGCTGGATCGGCTGATCAAGTCCGAATCCCGCTGGGCGGTTGAAGGGATCAGCGCGCGCCGCAAGCGCAATCAGGGCCGGGTGCGGGCGCTGCAAGCGTTGCGGGCGGAACGCGCAGCGCAAATCAAGCGTCAGGGCTCGGCGGCCATGTCTTTGGAATCCGGTCCGAAATCCGGGCGCAAGGTGATCGAGGCGCGGGGTGTCAGCAAGTCGTTCGACGGCAGGCCCATCGTACGCAACCTGGACCTGCTGGTACAGCGCAGCGACCGCGTGGCCTTTGTCGGCCCGAACGGAGTTGGCAAGACGACGCTACTGAAATTGCTGCTGGGCGAGGCCGCGCCGGACGAAGGGTCGGTGACTCTGGGCACCAATCTGGAAATCGCGGTCTTCGACCAGACCCGCGCGCAGTTGGACCCCGAGATGACCCTGTGGGACAGCCTGACCGGCGACCCCGAGATGCGCGTCTCGGGCAAGGCCGATCAGGTGATGGTGCGCGGCCAGCCCAAGCATGTGGTGGGCTATCTCAAGGAATTCCTGTTCGACGAGCGGCAGGCCAGAGCGGCCGTCAAATCTCTGTCAGGCGGCGAAAAAGCGCGGTTGCTGCTGGCCAAGCTGATGGCGAAACCGTCGAACCTGCTGGTGCTGGACGAACCGACCAACGACCTGGATGTCGAGACGCTGGACCTGCTGCAGGAGTTGCTGGACGACTATGACGGTACCGTGCTGCTGGTCAGCCACGACCGGGATTTCCTGGATCGTGTGGCGACCACCACCATCGCGATGGAGGGGAACGGCCGCGCGACAGTCTATGCGGGCGGTTGGTCGGACTATGTAGCGCAGCGCGGTGATCTGACCGAGAAAAGGCCTGAGAAAACAAAAGAGAACAAGCCGAAAGTCAAGCAGGAAGCCAAGCCGAAAACCGGCCTGTCCTTTTCCGAAAAGCACCGGCTGGAGAAGCTGCCCGCCGAGATCGCGCGGCTGGAAGCCGAGATCGCCAAGCTGGAGGAGCTGATGTCGGACCCCGAGCTGTTCACCCGCGAGCCGGTGAAGTTCCAGAAGGCGACCGAGGCTCTTGTCGAGCGGCAGCAGAAGCTGGCCGCCGCCGAGGAGGAATGGCTGGAACTGGAAGAAAAGGCTGAGGCCGGGGCCTAGCCAGGCTCGACCCAAGGCGCGGGCAGATCGGCGCTGCCCACGCCATGCGGTCATGTCAGCGCATGCGCAGGGCGCCGTCGATGCGGATGACCTCGCCGTTCAGATAGCCCATCTCGACGATGAACCCGGCCAGCCGGCCGTATTCGCGCGGGTCGCCCAGACGGGCGGGGTTGGGCACGTCGGCGGCCAGTTGCTGCTGCACTTCTTCGGGCAGGCCGGCCAGCATCGGCGTCATGAATATGCCGGGCGCGATGGTCATCACCCGGATCCCGGTCGAGGCCAGATCGCGCGCCATCGGCAGTGTCATGCCCACGACACCGCCCTTGGAGGCGGAATAGGCCGCCTGGCCCTTTTGGCCGTCGAAGGCCGCGATCGAGGCGGTGTTGATGATTACGCCGCGCGCGCCATCTGACTCGGGCGCGTTCTTGGCCATTTCGACGGCAGCCAGACTCGACACGTTGAAGGTGCCCACGAGGTTGATGTCGATGGTGCGCTGGAAGGCGTCCAGCGGGTGGGGGCCGTCCCTGCCGACGGTCTTGATGCCATAGGCGATGCCGGCACAGTTCACGCAAGCAGTGATCTTGCCCATCTTTTCCATCGCCAGCGCAATGGCCGCGGCCACCGAGTTCTCGTCGGTCACGTCGGTCTGTGCGAAATGCCCGCCGATTTCGGCCGCGACCTGCGCGCCACGCTCGGCATCGCGGTCGAGGATGGTCACCTGCGCGCCGTTCTCGGCAAAGTAACGGGCGGTGGCCTCTCCGAGGCCCGAGGCGCCGCCGGTGATGACGGCGGCGGTGGTGGACAATTGCATGGCGGGCTCCTCCCCAATGATCTGAACAAGTGTTCAAATATCAGCCTGTATGGGGATCTGTCCAGCGCATCCCGCCGCGGTCAAGGCCCGCCAGCGGGCGCAGGCTGCGCCCCAGCGGTGGCCACCAGCCCCAGGTGCCGCCCAGCCAGCGGGCGCGGGCGCCGGTTCCCAGTTTGAACCGGGCCAGACCGGGCGCATCCTCGGTCGACACCGGGCCAAGATCGAGCCGCTGCAACCCCCGTTTCGCCAGCCAGCGCATTGCCTGCCACAGAATCAGCCGGTGGGCATTCAGCCGCCGCCCGCGCGCGGTGGTACAGCCGATGTGATAGGTCGCAACCGAGCCATGGCACAGGAACAGCATCGCCGCCACGGTGTCGCCGTCGGTGGCTAAGAATTCAACGGCCTTGCCGGGATTGGCGCGGGCATAGGCCAGGGTCAGCGGCACCGGCCAGTTGCGATAGCCGCGTGCCCGCTGTTGCGCCTGATCGGTGGTCAGCAGCCAATTGTCCGACCCTTCGCGTAGGATGCGGCGCGTGATGCGCAGCGGGCTGCGCTCGGCCTGAACAAGCGCATTGCGCCATTTCTGATGCAGCCCTGCCCGCAGGTCGCTGCGCAGATCCAACTCGGCAACGCAGGTCGGGGTAACCAGCGGCATCGCGCCCAACGTGGTCAGGTCGGGGGCTGGATGGTCGGGCGACAGGATCAGCGGCGTGCGGTTCAACCCGGCCTGCCGGATCAGGCCGGGCAGGGTGGCCGGGTCGATCCGCGCGCGCGGCAGCATTGCCACGGTCACGCCGGGAAAGACCCGACGGCGCAGGACCAGCGTACCGTCCGCCAGCCGCAGCGGGCCCTGCCCGCAGGCGCGCAGGGTCGCCTGCATCTCGGTGCTTTGCATCACGGGGGTGTGCGTGGTCGTCATGCGGGCATTAACCCGGTGGAAACCTAAAGCGGGGTTAATGACAGCATGAAAACGGTTCTCGGACAGACAATCCCATCGCCGCGCGTGACCCGTGCCGCGGCCTTTCTGCTGGCTGCCGCGTTGTCGGTGCCGGTGTTCGTGGTTCTCAGCGTGGCCGACTGGCTGTGGTTTTAACCTAATCCAGCCGGCTGCGCTGCTGCATCGGGGTGACGCCAAAGGCGGCGCGATACACGCGCGAGAAATGGCCAGGGCTTTCAAAGCCGCAGGCAAAGGCCACGTCGGTGACCGAGGATTCGGTCTGCAACAGCAGGTTTCGCGCGCGGTCCAGCCGCAACTCCATGAAGTATTTCTTGGGCGAGGCGTTGAGGTATTTTCCGAACAAACGCTCCAGCTGGCGGGTCGAGATGCCGATCTGTTCGGCGATCAACGCCGGCGAGATCGGGTCGTTGATGCGGTCGGCCATGATCTGGATCGCCTTGGCCAGATGCGCGTTGCGCATGCCGTTGCGCGATTGCAGCGACACACGCTGATCGGCGGTCGCGTTGCGCACGGCGTTATAGACCATCTGGTCGGCGACCGCGATCGACAGGTCCTGCCCGTGGTCGCGCTCGATCAGGTGCAGCATCAGGTCGGCGGTCGCGGTGCCGCCCGAGGCGGTCATGTGCTTTTCATCGGCCACGAAGACGCTGCGCACCAGGTTCACGTCCGGGAAAGCCTCCATGAAGGCGTCGTGATATTCCCAATGGATCGCCGCCTGCATCCCGTTCAGGAACCCGGCCTCGGCGAGCAGCCACGCGCCCGAACACAGCGCCCCGATGGCCGTACCGCGCGCCCGTTCGCGGCGCAGTGCGGCCAGCAATGAGCGGCTGACGTGATCGCGCATGTGAATGCCCGACAAAACGAAGATCTGGTCGCATTTCGGCAGGTTCGCCAGCCCGCCATGCACCAGTGTCACGGACCCGTTCGAACACACCGCCTGCGTGCCGTCCTCCGAGGCGAAGGACCAGCGGTACAGCTCCTCGCCGCTGACCCAGTTGGCGATGCGCAGCGGCTCGACCGCGCAGGAGAAGGCCAAGTGCGAGAACTCGGGAACGAGGATGAAACAGAAGTGTTGCGGGCGGGTCATGCGCTCAGTCTATCATGGGCGGTCAGGCTGATTGTGTACAAGTTGCATTTTATCGGGCAAGAGCAGGGGCGACATCCTGGGTGTCGCGATTCGACCGAAGCGAAGGTTGGGGATGAAAGACGACACGAAAAGCCGCAAGGCGGCGCTGGCCGCGCATCTGAAGGCGGCGGTGATGACGCTGAAACTGCGCCCCGGCGATGACCTGGACGAGGCGCAGCTGTCCGAGGCGTTCGGCCTGTCGCGCACACCGCTGCGCGAAGTGTTCCGGCATCTGGCCGGGCTGGGCTATCTTGAACTGCGTGAAAACCGGGGCGCGCGGGTGTCCCAGATGTCTTATGCCACGCTGCGCGACTTCTTCCTGGTGGCGCCGATGATCTATGGCGCGGTGCTGCGGCTGGCGGCGCAGAACGCCACGGGAGACCAGATCGACCGGTTGAAGGCGTCGCAGGCGGCGTTTCGGGCAACCCTGCGGACGGGCTCGGCCGAAGATCGCGCGTTGGCCAACAACCAGTTCCATGAGATCACCGGTGAGATGGCGGCGAATGTCTACCTGCTGCCGTCGTTTCAGCGGCTGCTGATCGACCATGCGCGCATCGGCATGACCTTCTACCGCCCGGATCAGGCCGGGATGGGTGAAAGCCTCGATCTGGCCTGCGACCAGCATGACGCCATCATCTCCGCGATCGAGGCGCGCGACGAGGCGGCGGCGGGGCAGCTGGCGGCCGATCACTGGGCGCTGTCGCGCGACCAGATCGAGCTGTTCGTGACGCCCGCCGGTCTGGACCTGCCGCTGGGCTCGGTCGAGCGCGGATAAAAAAACGGCCGCCCTGAGGCGGCCGTCGTGTTTGGGGTCAGACGGGTTAGCCCAACTGCACGAGCGCGTGCCGTTTCTTGCCGGCGCTCAGTTTGATGGGCGAGGACAGGGCCGCCGCGTCGATCATCAGCCCCGCATCGGTCAGCGGTGCGTCGTCCAGACGGGCGCCGTTTTCGGAAATCAGGCGCTTGGCCTCCTTGCCCGATTTCGCCAGGCCAGACTTCACGATCAGCTGCACAACCGAGATGCCATCGCCCAGATCTTCGGCGGTCAGGGTCAGGGTGGGCAGGTCGCCGCCCACGCCGCCCTTTTCGAACACTTCGCGCGCGGTGGCCTCGGCCTTGGCCGCGGCCTCGGAACCGTGCAGCAGGGTCGTGACTTCGTTGGCCAGACGGATCTTGGCCTCGTTGATCTCGGACCCTTGCAGCGCGCCCATGCGGTCGCATTCGTCTACGGGAAGCTCGGTGAAGATCTTCAGGAAACGGCCCACGTCGGCGTCGGTGGTGTTGCGCCAGAACTGCCAGAACTCGTAAGGCGACAGCATGTCGCCGTTCAGCCAGATGGCGCCGCCCTGGCTTTTGCCCATCTTGCGCCCATCGCTGGTGGTCAGCAGGGGCGTGGTCAGGCCATAGATCTCGTGATCCAGCACGCGGCGGGTCAGGTCGATGCCGTTGACGATATTGCCCCACTGGTCCGATCCGCCCATCTGCAGGATGCAGCCATATCGGCGGTTCAGTTCCAGAAAGTCATAGGCTTGCAGGATCATGTAGTTGAACTCGAGGAACGACAGGGATTGTTCCCGGTCCAGCCGCGATTTCACCGATTCAAAGGACAGCATCCGGTTGACCGAGAAATGCCGCCCGATGTCCCGCAGGAAATCGAGATAGTTCAGGTCGTCCAGCCATTCGGCATTGTTCAGCATCAGCGCGCCGGTGTCGCTGTCGTCATAGGACAGGTACTTGTCGAACACCTTCTGCATGCCGGCGATGTTGGCGTCGATCTGCTCGGGACCCAGCAGGGGGCGCTCGTCCGAGCGGAAAGACGGATCGCCCACCTTGGTGGTGCCGCCCCCCATCAGGGTGATCGGCTTGTGCCCCAGCTTCTGAAACCAGCGCAGAACCATGATGTTCATCAGGTGCCCGACATGCAGGGACTGGGCGGTGGCGTCATACCCGATATAGGCTGTCTGCACCCCGCTTGTCAGAGCATCGTCAAGGCCCTGATAATCGGTGCAATCGGCCAGAAAGCCGCGCTCGATCATCGTGGCGATGAAATCCGATTTGGGGTGATACGTCATGTCTTGCCTCGGGGTTGAATTGCGGGGCACGTTATAGGCGGCGAACGAGGGAAGGAAAAGGCCATGAATAAGGCCCGAGGCAAAGTTGGGGCAGTGCGGGCACTGGGGGCCATGTCGGGTACCTCGCTCGATGGGGTCGACGCGGCGGTGGTGGAAACCGACGGGCGGCAGATCCTGCGGTTCGGCGACAGTGCCTACCGGCCCTACAGCGAGGACGAGCGCAAGCTGCTTCGCGCCGCGCTGGGAAAATGGAGCGGCCCCGAGGTGCACGCCGCCGAAGATCTGGTGACCCGCGCCCATGCCGAGCTGCTGTCGGAATTCGAGGACGTGGAGCTGATCGGCTTTCACGGCCAGACCCTTGCGCATGAGCCGCGCGGCAAGGGCACGTTGCAGGTGGGCGATGGCGAGGGGCTGGCGGTCGCGCTGGGTGTGCCCGTGGTCTGGGATTTCCGCAGCGATGACGTGGCCATGGGTGGCGAGGGCGCGCCGCTGGCACCGTTCTTCCACTTTGCCTGCGCAAAATATGTCGGGGCGACGGCGCCCTTGTGCTTTCTGAACCTGGGCGGCGTCGGCAACCTGACCTATGTGGACCCGTCCTTTGACGGACCCGAGGCGCCCGGTGCTTTGCTGGCCTTTGACACCGGCCCGGCCAATGCGCCGATCGACGATCTGGTACAGGCGCGTCTGGGCCTACCGATGGACCGCGACGGCGCGCTGGCCCGGCAGGGCTCGGTCGAGGCCGGAGCACTGGAGCTGTTTCTGGCCGAGCCCTATTTCAACCGTCTGCCGCCCAAATCGCTGGATCGCAACGATTTCGCCGAAATGATCGGTCTGGTAAAGGAATTGAGCGACGCTGACGCAGTCGCCACCCTGACGGGCATGAGCGCCGCCGGGGTGGTGCAGGGGATGGAGCATTGTCCCAAACCGCCCGCGCGGGTGCTGGTCACCGGCGGTGGGCGCAAGAACCCGGTTTTGATGGAGATGCTGCGCGTGGCGCTGGACTGCCCGGTCGATCCGGTCGAGGCCGTGGGGCTGGACGGCGACATGCTCGAGGCGCAGGCCTTTGCCTATCTGGCGGTGCGCGTGGCGCGGGGGATGCCGACCTCTTGCCCCGGCACCACAGGGGTCAAGGCCTTGGTCGGCGGAGGCACGGTCAGCCGGGTGTCGCAGGGCGCACCGCGCTGAAACGCGGCGAAAAATGATCCTGCCAAGGCACCCGGGCGTAATCGTAGCAGTAGCCACAACAACGCCGGAGATGAAGATGATCGGTTCCCTTGTGAAAAATGCGGCCGGTTGTGCTGTTGCGTTCATGCTCGCAGTGCCTGCCATGGCCGAAGTGCTGGTTGAGTTCGTCGAGGGAGCGCCAAAGGACCGTTTCGTTCTTCGCAATGCCAGCGATTGCAACCTGTCTGCTGCAACTGTGCGTCTGGATTTGTCTTCGTCACAGGGCGGGTTGATCTTTGATGTCACCGGCTCGGGGGCAGGGGTTGAAGTGTTTCAGCCTTTTGAGATGGTCGCGGGGTCCGAGTATCTGAACGGGTTGCCTCAGGTTCAGGACGGACAGTCGATGGTCGATCTGGACATCCGGGCGATGCCGCCCGGTGCAGAAATCGCGTTTACGATCGACGTGGATGACACAGGTGGCGGACGCGAGATCATCGTGTCGGGGGCCGAGATCCAGGGCGCGACGGTCTCTCTGGAAGGCGCACAGAACCCCCAGCGTGGTGTCTTTTCGTCGGCGGCCCGCGCGGCTATACCGGTCGGGACCTGCTGAGCGGCGGTGAAACTGCGGATGGAACCGGCATGACCAAGACCCTGACACGTATCGCATTTCTGGTTCTGGTAATGGGTGGCGGCATACTGATCGGCACTCTGACAGGTCCGGGTGAGTGGTATGCGAACCTGAACAAACCGGTCTTCAACCCGCCGGGATGGGTATTCGGCCCGGTCTGGACGGTTCTTTACGTGTTGATCGCGATGGCAGGTTGGCGGCAGTTCGAACGCGACCGAAGTTCACCCGCGATGCGCCTGTGGTGGGCGCAGTTGGGCCTGAACTTTCTGTGGTCGCCCACATTCTTCGTGCTGCATCAGCCGTGGCTGGCATTGTTAGTGATTCTTGCGCTTCTGGTGGTGATTGTGCTGTTCATCGCGCGCGTCCGCCCGGTGGACCGCGTTTCGGCCTGGGCGTTCGTGCCCTATCTGGCATGGGTGGCATTCGCCACCATACTGAATCTATCGATCGCGGTCCTGAACTGACGCCGGCGGTGGTCAGAGCATCCACTCGACCGGCAGCCACCTGACGACGGCGGCAAGGCCGCGCTGGAACCGAGAGGTGTTCGGGTCAGTCTCAAAGGTCGTGGTCGTTCCGTCGTTGGTCTGCTGAATCCAGACCAGGCCGCCGTCATCGGCCATTTCGACGCGATAGGCGAATTCCGGCTTGTCCAGTTGCCGGGCCAGATCTGCAGCGACCGCGGGGCTCTCGATCAGCAGCCCCATCTCGGTGTTCAGCCGGGCCGAACGTGGATCCAGATTGTATGAGCCGATAAAGATCCGTTTGCCATCCGAGCCAAACACCTTTGCATGCAGGCCCGAGGCAGAGCCTGCAAGAATCTCGGGCAGGCTGCGTGCCTTATGCTCGGCGCGCAACGCGCGCAGCTCCAGCAACTGAACCCCGCTTGCCAGCAGGTCGTCGCGGTAGGCCATGTAAGCGGCATGAACCGGCATCACATCGGTCGCATCCATTGAGTTGGTCAAGACCCGGACTTTGACCCCAGACGACGCCAACCGTTCGAGCAACTCGGCCCCGCGGGGACCGGGAATGAAATAGGCCGAGACCAGATCGAGCGACGTCTCGGAGCTTTCGGCAAAGGCTATCAGACGCTCGACCATGAGGTTCTCGTCCTCCACCTGTCCAAGTCCCTTTGCCGGGTCATCGACAAAAAGTTCGATAGCGCTCCACTCGAACGGCAGATCGCGGTCGGCGATGCGGTCGGCCAGTTCATTGTCGCGGATCGCCTTTTGGTATCCGGCCCCGGCAGCGGTCTGACGCGCGGCCTCGGCCAATGCCTTCAGGCTTGGATCGGTCGCTGCAGGCAGGAACAACGCGGCATCATAGGCCGAGCCGCTGTTCCAGTAGGCATCGAACGACGCTGCAACCTCGTCCACGATAGGACCGATCGCGATGGTATCGACATCCAGATAGTGCGTTCCGGCCCCATAGTCGAAATAGATGTCGCCGATGTTTCGGCCCCCGACAATCGTGGCCACGCCGTCCACTGTCATGGATTTGTTATGCATGCGGCGGTTCAACCGGCCGAAATCGAACACATAGGATAGCAGCTTGGGGTTGCGCAGAGTGAACGGGTTGAAGATGCGCACATGGGCCGTGGGCATGGCATCCAGTTCCGCCAGAAGCGTGTCCAGCCCCGAGATGCCATTGTCATCGACCAGGAGGCGCACGCGCACGCCCCGTTCCGCCGCCGCACGCAATTCGTCCAGCAGCATCAGGCCGGTCACGTCATCCTGCCAGATATAGTATTGGGCATCGATGGACGAGACCGCCTCACGCGCGAGAATGGCGCGGGCGGCGAATGCGGTGTGCCCCTGACCGAGGGGGCGGACGCCATCCAGTCCGGGATTGCGCTGAATCGCCGGCTCGATGGCTTGGCCCAGCGGACCCGTCCAATCCGCGGGTTGGCTGTATGTCTGCTCCGAGAAATTGGTTTCGGGCAGCGGAAAGGCCAACCGCAGCCCAAACACGCCCAGGCCGAGGATCACGGCCACGGTCACCAAAGTCTTGATCAGCCGCATCGCGCCCTCATCTTTGCCCAATCATTCACAAGCGAACCTTGCCGCATCGGGCAGGGCAAGTTCAAGCGTGGTTCAGCAGGGGCCGGAGGTTTAGCCCCTGGGAATTTCGAATTCCGGCGGCGCCAATTCGAACCCGTCGAACTGGAAACCCGGTGAAACGGTACAGCTGACCAGCGTGTAGTCCCCGGTGCTGCGGGCGGCCTGCCAATGCCCGGCGGGTACGATGACCTGCGGGGCACCCTCGCTCAGGTCAGGGGATAGCATGTGATCGTTTGCCGGTCCGGTGTCGCTTTCGCTGATCGACAGGATCAGCGGTGCACCGGTGTGAAACAGCCAGATCTCGGTCGCATCGACCCGGTGCCAGTGGCTGGCCTCGCCCTGTTTCAGCAGGAAATAGATGCAGGTCGCGGTCGGGCGGCCGCTGTTGTCCGCGCGCCATGTCTCGGCATACCAGCCGCCTTCGGGGTGGGGCTGCAACTGCAGGTGGTCGATGATCTGGTCGGCGGTCATGGCGGGCCTTTCACGGCGATGGGATTTGGTGCTGGCAATACTGCGCACAGATCATATGTTTGCGCCATGACACTGACGATCCCCTTCGACAATTCCTATGCCCGGCTGCCCGGCGCCTTTTATGCGCGCCAGTCGCCTGAGCCCGTGCGCGCGCCGCGGCTGGTGGCTTTCAATGACGATCTGGCGCAGGTGCTGGGCATCTCGCCCGGTGACGCGCAGGACATGGCGCAGGTGTTTGCGGGCAATACCCTGCCGGACGGGGCCGAGCCGCTGGCGCAGCTGTATTCCGGCCACCAGTTCGGCAACTACAACCCACAGCTGGGCGACGGGCGCGCGGTGCTGCTGGGCGAGGTGGTGGGCACGGACGGGATCCGCCGCGACATTCAACTCAAGGGCTCCGGGCGCACGCCGTTCTCGCGGCAGGGCGACGGGCGGGCCTGGCTGGGGCCGGTTCTGCGCGAATATGTCGTGTCCGAGGCGATGCACGCGCTGGGCATTCCCACCACGCGTGCCTTGGCGGCGGTGGAAACCGGCGAGGTCGTGCTGCGCGAGGGCCCGATGCCCGGCGCGGTGCTGACCCGCGTGGCGCAAAGCCATCTGCGGGTGGGTACGTTTCAGGTGTTCGCCGCACGCGGCCAGATCGCCGACCTGCAGCGGCTGACCGACTATGCCATCGCGCGCCACTACCCGGACGCCGTCGGGCCAATGGGCCTACTGCGCGCCGTGCGTGACGCGCAGGCCGCGCTCATCGCGCAATGGATGGCGGTGGGCTTCATCCACGGGGTGATGAACACCGACAACTGCGCCATCTCGGGCGAAACCATCGACTATGGCCCCTGCGCTTTTATGGACAGCTATCATCCGAACACCGTCTACAGTTCGATCGACCGGATGGGGCGCTATGCCTATTCCAACCAGCCCGAGATCGCGGTGTGGAACCTTGCACAGCTGGCGACGGCGCTGATCCAACAGATCGAGGACAAGCAGGCCGCCGTGGAAGAGGCGACCGAGATCGTACATGCCATGCCCGATTTGATGCAGCGGCACTGGCTGAGGCGATTCCGGGCCAAGATCGGCCTGACCACCGAGGAGGACGGCGACCTTGCACTGATCTCGGACCTGCTGACGCGGATGGCGCAGAACCAGGCCGATTTCACCAATACCTTCCGCGCGCTGGGCAGCGATGCGGCACGGGACCAGTTTACCGATTCGGCGGCTTTTGACAGCTGGGCCGAGGGGTGGCGCGCGCGGCTGACGCGCGAGGCTGACCCGGTTGCAGTGATGCACGCGGCGAACCCCGCCTTCATCCCGCGCAACCACCAGGTCGAGCAGATGATCGAGGCCGCCGTTCAGGGCGAATATGCCCTGTTTCACCGGCTGAACGCTGTGCTGGCCCAACCCTATGACGACCAGCCCGACGCCGCCGACCTGAGGCACCCGCCCACGCAGGACGAGGTGGTGCATGCCACCTTTTGCGGCACCTGAGCGGGTTTCGGCATCTGTGCTGAACTATCGGCTTGCGTCCGGGCGCGATCCTGCGAATCCTGACGGGGTACAACCGTAGAAAACCGATGACCACTTTGCCCAAGCTGCGCCTTGCCAGCTACAACATCCAGAAATGCGTCGGACTGGACCTGCGACGCCAGCCGCAGCGTATCCTGCAGGTGCTGGATCGGCTGAGCGCCGATATCGTGGTGCTGCAAGAGGCTGACAAACGCCTGCCGCCGCGCCCGGCGGCGCTGCCGCATTTCATGCTGGACGAGGCGGGGTGGAAGATCGTTGATCTGGGCGGTGCGGGCAGCCTCGGCTGGCATGGCAACGCCGTGATCTGGCGGGGCGACCACATTCAGGTGCGCCGCGCCGCGCATCACGATCTGCCGGGGCTCGAACCGCGCGGGGCGGTCCGGGTCGAGTTCGATACGCATATCGGCCCCCTGCGGGTGATGGGGATGCATCTGGGGCTGTTCTCGGCGTGGCGCCGCCAGCAGATCATTCACCTGCGGCAGGACGGCCGCGCGCTGGACCGGATGCCCACCGTCTGGGCGGGGGATTTCAACGAATGGTCGCGCCAGCCGATCCTTGACCGCCTTGCTCCCGACATGCGGTTCCTGCCGCCTGTGCCCAGCTTTCCCGCCGCGCAGCCTCTGGGCGCGCTGGACCGGATCGCGCTGGGCGGCGGGCTCGAGGCGCTGGCCCACGGTGTGCACGGGGAGCGGCCCGCGCATATCGCCTCGGACCACCTGCCGGTCTGGGCCGATCTGCGCCTGGCCGGTTGAGTCGGCAAGGGTGCAAAACACGGTGGCGAAACCCGTGCGGACAGACTAAGACAGAGACCCGAACGGATTCTGAGGGGTGCCATGCCGGACACGATCATCGCGCGTTGCGAAGCCAAAGGCCTGCGCATGACCGGCCAGCGCCGGACCATCGCGACCGTTCTGGAACAAAGCGACGACCATCCGGATGTCGAGGAGCTTTACGCCCGCGCATCGGCGCTGGATGCGGGCATCTCGATCGCGACCGTCTATCGCACCGTCAAACTGTTCGAAGAGGCCGGAATTCTCGAGCGGCTGGAATTCGGCGACGGGCGCGCGCGCTATGAGGATGCCGAGCGCGACCACCACGATCACCTGATCGATATGAACTCGGGCGAGGTGATCGAGTTCGTGGACCCCGAAATCGAAGCTCTGCAGGAAAAGATTGCCGCCAAGTTGGGCTACCGCCTGAAAGGGCACCGGCTGGAATTATACGGCGTGCCGCTGGACAAGGACTGATCCGGCACCGACCCATCACGAAACGCGAACGGTCGGCTCAAATCAATTCATCATTCGTGGTCAGGTTGCGGGTTGCCAGACCGAGGCAATCGGGATTTCCTGCGCCGGTCGGGCAAGACGGGCCCGCCGGACGGAGACGCGCGCATGAACAACGTACAGGGCATTCTGCTGATCATCGGGGCGATGGCCGCCTTCACGCTTGAGGACATGTTTATCAAGCACCTGTCGACTTCCGTGCCGACCGGGCAGGTCATGCTGGTTCTGGGCCTGTTCTGCGGGCTGGCCTTTGCCCTGATGGCGGTGGTCACGCGCAAGCGGATCTTTGACCGGGCCGCCTGGCAGCCCTTGCCCCTGATCCGCGCGGGCACCGAGGCCGTCGGCGCGCTCAGCTTCGTGACCGCCTTGTCGCTGGTCGATCTGTCAACGGTCGCCGCCGTGTTCCAGGCAATGCCCTTGGCGGTGACTATGGGGGCCGCGCTGTTTCTGGGCGAACACGTTGGCTGGCGGCGGTGGAGCGCGATTGGCGTCGGATTCGCCGGGGTGCTTATGGTCATCCGCCCCGGTCTGGACGGGTTCCGCCCCGAGGCTCTGTTCGTGGTGGCGACGGTGATCGCCATCGCTGCGCGCGATCTGATCACCCGGCGGCTGGACGCGCGGGTGGCCTCGGCCGTGGTGGCGTTGCAGGCCTATGCGGCGGTGGCGCTGGCGGGGGGCGTTCTGATGCTGATGGCGGGCCAGCCGTTGGTGCCGCTTCAGGCCGGGCAGGTCGGCCCCTATATCGGCGCGGTGGGCTTTGGCGTGCTGGGCTATTTCGGCATCGTCACGGCGATGCGCGTGGGCGAGGCCTCGGCCCTGACCCCGTTCCGCTATACGCGTCTGCTGTTCTCGATCCTGGCTGGGATGTGGATGTTCGGCGAACGACCGGACCTGATGACCATGATCGGCGCGTCGCTGATCATCGGGTCGGGCATGTACACGTTCATCCGCGAACGGCGCATTGCGCGAGCCATGGCTCCGGCGGTCTGCTGACCTGTTGGCGCAAACACGCTGCTGTTGGCGCTAAAGGCCGGAAAATATGCGTGTTAGCGATAACGGACCCGGTTTACTTTTCCCCGTGTGCTGGTATGAGGCATGCAACCGAACGCATTTTCAGGGACCGGTATCATGAGCACCATCATCGACATCCACGCACGCGAAATCCTGGACAGCCGGGGCAACCCCACCGTCGAGGTGGACGTGGTTCTGGAAGACGGCACCATGGGCCGGGCAGCCGTGCCCTCGGGCGCGTCGACCGGCGCCTATGAGGCGGTTGAGAAGCGCGATGGCGACAAGTCCCGTTACATGGGCAAGGGCGTGCTCGAAGCCGTGGCCGCCGTGAATGGCGAGATCGCCGAAGAATTGGTGGGCTTTGACGCGACCGAGCAGGTGGCGATCGACGCCGCGATGATTGAGCTGGACGGCACACCCAACAAGGCCCGTCTGGGTGCGAACGCAATTCTGGGCGTTTCGCTGGCGGTGGCCAAGGCGGCGGCGGATTTCACCACCCAGCCGCTCTATCGCTACGTCGGTGGCACCTCGGCGCGGGTTCTGCCGGTGCCGATGATGAACATCATCAATGGTGGCGAACACGCCGACAACCCGATCGACATCCAGGAATTCATGATCATGCCCGTGGCCGCCAGCAACATCCGCGAGGCGGTGCGCATGGGTTCGGAAGTTTTCCACACCCTGAAAAAGGAACTGTCGGCGGCCGGGCTGGCCACCGGTGTCGGCGACGAGGGCGGATTTGCCCCGAACATCGCTTCGACCCGCGAAGCGCTGGATTTCATCCTCAAGTCGATCGAGAAGGCGGGCTACAAGCCGGGGGACGAGATCTATCTGGCGCTCGATTGCGCGGCCACCGAGTATTACAAGGATGGCAAATACGTCCTGTCGGGCGAGGGCAAGACTCTGAGCAGTGACGAGAACGTGGCCTATCTGGCAGCGTTGGTGAACGACTATCCGATCATCTCGATCGAGGACGGTATGTCCGAGGATGACTGGGACGGCTGGAAGGCGCTGACCGACGAGTTGGGCGGCAAGGTGCAGCTGGTGGGTGACGACCTGTTCGTGACCAACCCCGCGCGTCTGGCCGAGGGGATCGAGAAGGGCTGCGCCAACTCGATGCTGGTCAAGGTGAACCAGATCGGTTCGCTGACCGAAACGCTGCGCGCCGTGGATATGGCCCACCGCGCCCGCTATACCAACGTGATGTCACACCGCTCGGGCGAGACCGAGGACGCCACCATCGCCGATCTGGCCGTGGCGACCAACTGCGGTCAGATCAAGACCGGCTCGCTGGCGCGGTCGGACCGGCTGGCCAAGTACAACCAGCTGATCCGCATCGAGGAAACGCTGGGCGAGGTCGCGGAATACGCGGGGCGTTCGATCCTTCGCAAGTAAGCCACAAGCTGCTAGTCTGATCCCCGACATTGGCCGGGGGTCCCTAATGCTCAGCATCATTGAACCTAGAACGCCGGAGCAGTTTGATGCTGTCCGGCGTTTGTGTTGGGACTATCACGCCTTTCTACTGACACTGGACGAACGGTCGCGGCAGGTCGTCAACACGTTCTATCCGCCCGAGAAATATGCCTCCGTTCTGGCGGCCATCGAGGTCGAGCATATGCCGCCCAAGGGTGGGACCCGGCTGGCGATGCTGGATGGGCAGGCGGTGGGCTGCGGGATGTTCCAGACAATCGGGCCGGGTATCGCCGAGATCAAGCGCGTGTTCGTGACCGAGGCTGCTCGGGGTACTGGCGCGGGGTGTGCAGTCATGCAGGAACTGATTGCCCAGTGCCGCAAGGACGGGTTCGAGATGATCCGGATGGACACCGGAAAACCGCTGAAGGCGGCGACTCGGCTGTACCTGTCCTTGGGGTTCAAGCTACGCGATGCCTATTCCGACATTCCCGAAATCGCCCGAGGGCAATTGTTGTTCTTTGAAATGTCGCTGCGGGGCGATACCGCCGAAGCCTAGGGAATTGCAGCGGAATTGCCCAAAATTTCAGTTTTTTGGGGGGCGGAACCGCCAAAAAAGCAAACATAAATGTTATTATGTGTGAACTTTTACCTACGCGCACCGCAGCGACGGGCGTAGTCTGACGGTACAGCAGAAAGGAGAACGTGATGTCTGCTTCAAGAATCCTTCTCGTGATTTCGATGCTTTCCGTCGGTGTTCTGGCGGCCTGTGCGGGGCCTGGCACCTACCCGATCACCGGTGAACCGGTGTCGCAGAATGATCCGGTGCAAGAGATGTACTATAGCCCCAGCCTGATCTTCCGCGGTGAGTCGCGCTAGAGCGTCTTGCTCATCAGCATGTAGCGGTCGCGCGGTTTGAAGCCGGTTCGAAGGTACAGTTTCTGCGCGGCCTCGTTGGTTCGATCCACCTCAAGGTGCAGGGCCGTCAGGCCGGCCCCGGCCAGTGCCTTGGGCAGGGCTTGAAGAACTTCGGTAGCGATGCCGCGGCCGCGAATGGCGGGGCGGATGTAGATTTCGTCCACGAACCCGTCCATGCCCCCGAACTCGACCGACCAGCCGAAGGTGATGATGACATAGCCCAGCGGCGCGCGGCTGGGGCCGATCAGGTAGATGCAGCCGTGCGGGATGCCCTCGAGCAGCGGCGCAAGGGCCGCGCGGCGCTGGTCGGGGTCCTGTTCGATCCCTGCCTCGGCGTGAAAGGCGGCGACCAGACCCATCAGCCGATCAAGGTCGTCGGGGCGGGCAAGGCGCAGGGCGGCGCTCATAGCCGCGCCAGCCGTTCGGTGAGCAGGGCAAAGAACCCGTCGGCGTCCAGATCGCCGATGAACAGCGCGTTGGGCTTTCGGTCGGTGACGCCCCACCAGTCGGCGACGGTCATGCCAAGGGTGAGGTCCGACTGGGTTTCGATCTCGACGTTGACGTGTCGGCCCGAGAAGAGCTCGGGGCGGATCAGATAGGCGGTCACGCAGGGATCGTGCAGGGGCGCGCCCTCGCTTCCGTACTTCTCTTTGTCGAAACGTTCGAAGAAATCAGTCATCTCGGCCACCGCGATGCCGACCTTGGTGCCAAGGGCGCGGAAGGCTTCGTTGCGCTGTTTGGTGACCAGCGCCTTGTGGGTGACATCGAGCGGCATGACCACGATGTCCGCGCCGGATTTGAACACGATGTCAGCGGCTTCGGGGTCGACGTAGATGTTGAATTCAGCGGCCGGGGTGATGTTGCCCACCTCGAAATAGGCACCACCCATCAGCACGATCTGCTGCACCCGCTCGACGATGTCGGGGGCTTTCTGAAAGGCCGTGGCGATGTTTGTCAGCGGCCCCAGCGGGCAGAGGGTGACGGTGCCGGGCGGGTGGCGGCGCAGGGTGTGGATGATGAAATCGACCGCGTTGCCCTGGGCCAGTTCCATCTTTGGGTCGGGCAGGTCGGGGCCGTCGAGGCCGGTCTTGCCGTGCACATGCTCGGCGGTGACCAGCTTGCGTTTCAAAGGCGCGTCGCAGCCCGCATAGACCGGCACGTCGGTTCGGTCCGCCAGTTCGCAGACGATGCGGGCGTTCCTGGCGGTCAGCTCCAGCGGCACGTTGCCCGCGACGGCGGTAATGCCCAGCACCTCGATCTCTTCGGGGCTGGCCAAGGCCAGCAGGATGGCGACGGCGTCGTCCTGTCCGGGGTCGGTGTCGATGATGATTTTGCGGGCGGTCATGGGGTCTCCGGGGGGATGGTGAGGGCGGACACTGGCAAGCGCGGCTGGGCTTGTCCAGCGGTTTCAGGCGTCGCTTGCGGCCTTGACCGGCGGGAGTTTGCCGTTCGCGCGGTGCTCTTCGGCCTTCACCTCGTCCCACAGGGCGTCCATCTCCTCGAGCGTGCTCTGTTCGGGCGTCTTGCCGCGTTCGGCGAGGCGTTCCTCGATCTTGTTGAAGCGCCGGGTGAACTTGGCGTTCGTGCGGCGAAGGGCGGCCTCGGGCTCGACGCCCAGATGGCGGCCGAGATTGACGATCACGAAGAGCAGGTCGCCGAATTCGTCCTCGAGCGCGTCGGCGTCCATCTGGTCGCGCGCCTCTGCCAGTTCGGCGGCCTCTTCGGCGATCTTGTCCAGCACATGGCCCGCATGGGGCCAGTCAAAGCCCACCCGCGCGGCGCGTTTCTGCAGCTTGTAGGCGCGCAGCAGGGCCGGCAGGTTCGCGGCGACACCGTCCAGCGCGCCCTTCTGTTCCTTGCCCGCGCGTTCGGCGGCCTTGATCGCCTCCCAGTCGCGGGTCTGCTGTTCGGCGGACTTGTCTCGGGATTCGTCGCCGAAGACATGCGGGTGGCGGGCGACCATCTTGTCGGCCATGGTTCGCACCACGTCCTGAAAGGTGAAATGCCCGGCCTCTTCGGCCATCTGGGCGTGAAAGACTGACTGGAACAGCAGGTCGCCCAGCTCGCCCTTGAGTTCGTCCCAGGCCTGGCGTTCGATGGCGTCGGCGACCTCATAGGCCTCTTCGATCGTGTAGGGGGCGATGGTGGCGAAGTCCTGTTCGATATCCCACGGGCAGCCGGTTTCCGGGTCGCGCAGGCGGCGCATGATTTCCAGCAGCCGCTCGATTCCGGCGTCGGTATCGTGGATCAGTGGATTTTCAGCCATTGCGAAGCCCCTTGTTCCGGTGTCAGATGCATCCATCCCGCAGCTTGGATCAGGAGTCCACCCCCGATGCCCGTCGTGAACCGAATTGCCGACTACGCCGCCGACATGGCCGAATGGCGCCGACACCTGCATACGATCCCGGAACTGGAATTCGATTGCCACCAGACCGCCGCCTTCGTGGCCGAGCGGCTGCGCGAGTTCGGCGTGGATGAGTTGCACGAAGGGATCGCGCAGACAGGGATCGTGGCGATCATCAACGGGCAGGGCGATGGCCCCACGATCGGGTTGCGCGCCGACATGGATGCGCTGCCGATCGAGGAGCAGACCGGGGTGGCATATGCCTCGAAGAATCCCGGCAAGATGCATGCCTGCGGGCATGACGGGCACACCACAATGCTGCTGGGCGCGGCGCGGTACCTGGCCGAGACGCGGAATTTCCGGGGCCGCGTGGCGTTGCTGTTCCAACCCGCCGAGGAAGAGGGAGGCGGCGCCGATATCATGGTCAAAGAGGGCGTGATGGACCGGTTCGACATCGCCGAGGTCTATGCGCTGCACAATGCGCCGGGCTTTGCCGAGGGCGCATTCTATACCACGCCCGGGCCGATCATGGCGGCGGTCGATACGTTCGACATCCACATTCAGGGCGTGGGTGGCCACGGTGCCATGCCACACGACACGCGCGACCCGGTCATGGCCGCCTGCGGAATCGCGCAGGCAATCCAGACCATCGTCAGCCGCAACCACTATGCGCTGGACGATCTGGTGATCTCGGTCACCCAGATCCACACCGGGACCGTGAACAACGTGATCCCCGACACCGCCTATCTGAACGGCACCGTCCGGACCTTCGATCCGGCGGTGCAGAAGATGGTGATGACCCGTCTTGAAGAAATCGTGCAGGGGCAGGCGGCATCCTATGGGGTCACGGCGACGCTGGATTACGTCGTGGGCTATCCGGCCACGGTCAACGATGCGGACAAGACCGGTTTCGCCGCCGAGGTGGCGCGCGAAGTGGCAGGCGCCGATCGGGTGATCGCAAATTCGGGCCGCGAGATGGGGGCCGAGGATTTCTCGTACATGCTGCAGGAGCGCCCAGGCGCCTATCTGTTCCTGGGGCAGGGCGACGGGCCGGGGCTGCATCACCCCAAGTACAATTTCAACGACGAGATCGCACCGGTGGGTGCCTCGTTTTTTGCGCGCATCGTCGAAAAGGCGCAGCCGTTGACCTGACGGTCCGGTCGATATCAGGGAGGATACGGGCCAAAATGGCATTGGAAGACGCGAAAAATCAGGTCGACGAGGCCTTTACCAACCCCGACCTGAAGGGGTTGAGCTATGAAAACACCTTTGGCGGGGCCACGTCCTTTCTGCGGCGGCTGTACACCAAGGATCTGACCGGCGCCGATATCGCAGTGACCGGCGTGCCGTTCGATCAGGCGGTGACCAACCGCCCCGGCACCCGTCTGGGCCCGCGCGCGATCCGCGAGGCCAGCGCCCTGCAATCGCCCGATGCGCCCTATGGTTGGCCTTTCGATGCGCTCAGCGAGCTGGCGATCATCGACTATGGCGACATGGCCTATGACTATGCCAACATTCCCGCCTTTCCCAACACGTTGACCGACCATATCCGCACCATTCTGGCGGCGGATGTGGCCTCGGTCACGCTGGGGGGCGACCACTATATCAGTTTTCCGATCCTCAAGGCCTATGCCGAGAAATACGGTCCGATGTCGCTGTTGCAGTTCGACGCCCATACCGACACCTGGGCCGATGACGACATGAGCCGGGTGGACCACGGCACCATGTTCTACAAGGCGGTGAAGTCGGGGATCGTGGACCCGAAACGCTCGGTCCAGGTGGGGATCCGCACCACCAACGAGGACACGCTGGGCGTCAACATCATCGACGCGCGCGAGGTCTATGAATCTGGCCCTGCCGCCGTGGCGCAGAAGATCAAGGGTATCCTGGGCGACAGCCCGGTCTATCTGAGCTTTGACATCGACGGATTGGACCCGGCCTTTGCCCCTGGCACCGGCACCCCGGTCTGGGGTGGGCTCAGTTCGATCCAGGCGCAGATCATCCTGCGCGACATTGCCGGGATCAACATCAAGGGGGGCGACGTGGTCGAGGTGTCTCCGCCGTTTGACACGTCCGGCGCCACAGCGATCGCGGGGGCGCATGTGGCGACCCAGATCGTGTGCCTGCTGGGATGGAACAAACTGGCGAAAGACGCGCGGCTTTAACCATTGGTTAGCCATGGTTTTGCTATGGCCGGTATCAGGTGAACCAAAGGGACAGGGGGCGCAGACGCCATGAGCCAATTCAACCAACCCATCAGCGGCAATGATCTGGCGCGGTTTTCCGGGCCCAACACCTTCATGCGGTTGCCTGCGGCCGATAGACTGGCGGGGCTGGACGTGGCTGTGCTGGGCGTGCCGATGGACATCGGAACCTCGTGGCGGTCGGGCACCCGGTTCGGCCCCAAGCAGATCCGCGCCGAAAGCGCGATGATCCGGCCCTACAACATGGCCACGCTGGCCGCGCCTTTCGACAGCCTCCAGATCGCCGATATCGGAGATCTGGCGATCAACACCTTCTCGCTGGCCGACAGCCTGCGGATTATCAAGGCAAGCTATGACGCGATCCTGACGCAGGGGGTGACCCCGGTGGCGATGGGGGGCGATCATTCGATCACTCTGCCGATCCTGCGGGCCGTTGCCGCCAAACACGGCCCCGTTGCTCTGGTGCATGTGGACGCCCATGCCGACATCAATGACGAGATGTTCGGCGAGCGCGAGACCCACGGAACGGTATTCCGCCGCGCGTATGAAGAGGGGCTGATCGTGCCCGACAAGACCTTTCAGGTCGGTATCCGCGGCTCGGGTTACGCGGCCAGCGATTTCACCGAGGCGCGCGAATGGGGTTTCCGCCAGTTTCCTGCCTGGGATCTGTGGCAACAGAATCTGACCGAGATCGGTGCGCAGATCCGCAAGACGGTGGGCGATCACCCGGTCTACATCTCGTTCGACATCGACAGCCTGGATCCGGCCTACGCCCCCGGCACCGGCACGCCCGAGATCGGCGGCCTGACCACGCCGCAGGCGCTGCAGCTGATCCACGCGCTGGGGGGCATGAACGTGGTGGGCTGCGACCTGGTCGAGGTCTCTCCGCCCTATGATCCGTCGGGCAACACCGCGCTGACGGCGGCAAACCTGCTGTTCGAGCTGCTGTGTATCCTGCCCGGCGTGACGTCACGGTAGGCAGGGCCGGCAGGTCTTGCCCCGTACCGGCGGGCGGTTAGGGTTCTGCCGGAGGGTCTGAATGGAATGAAACGCATGGTTTTTTGGTTGGTCGTCGCAGCGGTTGTCGCGCTTGGCCTCTATGTGCGGCTGGCACCGTCCGATCCCGCGCGCTGGCATGTGCCGGTCGTGGCCGAGGCAGATCGTGACCTGCCCGGAGGCGTGATCCGCGTGGTGCAGACCGGACCGGACGGCCTCGCGCGGCTGGACAAGGAGGCGCGGGCGACGCCGCGCACGACGGTGCTGGCCGGATCGGTGGATGAGGGCCTGATCACCTATGTGACCCGCAGCCGGGTGTTCGGCTTTCCCGACTTCACCACTGCCCAGCAGGACGGCGACACGCTGCGCATCTATGGACGGTTACGATTTGGCCGACGGGATTTCGACGTCAATCGCACCCGGGTCGACGGTTGGCTGGCGGCTTTGCAGTCCTGAAGACAGGCACCCCTCGGACACCTCGCGCCACATCGGCACGTTCAGCGACATCTGGCACTGGGCCATGAACATGCGGCCATCGACCTGCAGGCAGACCATCTCGCCCAGTTCGACCCGCGCGCCGGATGTGTCGGTGCAATAGCAATCCTGCACCTTGCCACTGGGGCCGATGACATCTGCCAGACCGGGCGTTGCGCAGACGATCAGCAGGGCAATGATCCGTTTCATGCGCACAGCTTAGCACAAGCCGGGGCCTTGACCAAAGCCGTCGGATGATAGACACCGCCCCAATGATCCCCGAAGAACGTCTTGAACAGATCACCCAGCGATTCCAGTACCTCGAAGCGGCCATGTCCGATGGCGCCTCGGGTGGGGATATCGCGGCTTTGGCCAAGGAATATTCCGACCTCAAGCCGGTGGTCGAACAGATCGCAGCTTGGCGCCAGTTGCGGGCCGATCTGGCCGAGGCCGAGGCGATGCTGGACGACCCCGACATGAAAGCGCTGGCCGAGGAGGAGATCCCGCAGCTCAAGGCGCGCATCCCCGAGGCCGAGCACGCGCTGCAACTGGCGTTGCTGCCCAAGGACGCGGCCGATGCGAGGCCGGCGATGCTGGAGATCCGCCCCGGCACCGGCGGCGACGAGGCGGCTCTGTTTGCGGGCGACCTGCTGCGGATGTATCAGCGCTATGCCGAGGCGCGCGGCTGGCAGTTCGAGATCATCGAGGAACAGCAGACCGAGCTGGGCGGCATCAAGGAAGTGGTGGCCCACATCAAGGGCGACAACGTCTTTGCCCGGCTGAAATACGAATCCGGCGTGCACCGGGTGCAGCGGGTGCCAGAGACCGAGAGCGGTGGGCGGATTCACACCTCGGCGGCGACGGTTGCCGTCCTGCCCGAGGCCGAGGATGTGGACATCCAGATCGACCCGAATGACATTCGCATCGACACGATGCGCAGTTCGGGCGCGGGCGGGCAGCATGTGAACACCACCGACTCGGCGGTGCGGATCACCCACCTGCCGACCGGGATCGTGGTCACCAGTTCCGAGAAGTCGCAGCACCGCAACCGCGAGATCGCGATGCAGGTGCTCAAGACGCGCCTCTATGACATGGAGCGCCAGCGGATCGACAGCGAACGCTCGGCCGACCGGGCCAGCCAGGTGGGAACGGGTGACCGGTCCGAGCGGATCCGCACCTACAATTTCCCGCAGGGGCGGATGACGGATCACCGGATCAACCTGACGCTCTACAAGCTGGACCAGGTGATGCAGGGTGATCTGGACGAGGTGATCGACGCGCTGACGGCCGACGATCAGGCGCGCTTGTTGGCGGAGATGGCGCAATGATCGCGGCGCTGACAGCGGCACAGGCCATGGTGGCCGCCACCGCGCGCCTGCGGGCCGCAGGTGTGGACGACCCGGCGCGGGACGCCCGGGTCCTGCTGGCCCATGCCGCCCGGATCGAGGCCAGCCGCGTGACCCTGATCGCACCCGAAGAGCTCTCGCCCGAGATCGCCGAACGCTATGAGCAACTGGTGTCGCTGCGCGCGATCCGGGTTCCGGTTTCCCATCTGCTGGGCGAGCGCGAATTCTACGGCCGACGTTTCCGCGTCAGCCGCGACGTGCTGGACCCGCGCCCCGAGACCGAAGCGCTGATCGAAGCGGCCCTGAGCCAGCCGTTTGACCGCGTGCTGGATCTGGGCGTCGGCTCGGGCTGCATCCTGATCACCCTGCTGGCGGAGCGCACCAGCGCAACCGGGCTGGGCGTCGACCTGAGCGAGGCCGCCTGTCTGCAGGCCAGCGCCAATGCGGTGGTCCATAGGGTGCAGGATCGGGCAGAGATCCTGCGCTCGGACTGGTTTGAAAACATTGGCGGGTATTTCGACCTGATCGTTTCCAATCCGCCCTATATCGCGCTCGATGAGATGGACGGTTTGGCGCCCGAAGTGCGCGAGCACGAACCGCGTCTGGCCTTGACGGATGAAGCGGACGGGCTGGACGCCTATCGCCGGATTGCGGCGGGCGCCCCTGATCACCTGATGCCCGGTGGACGACTTCTGGTGGAAATCGGCCCGACACAGGCGCAGGCGGTCAGCGCGTTGTTCGACGCGGCGGGGTTGGTGGATATCCGCGTGATCCCCGATCTGGATGGACGCGACCGGGTTGTTGGCGCCAAAATGCCGGGCTAGCCGTGGATTCTGAGGCCGATTTACGCCGGTCGCGGTAAAAAACCCGGCATTTTGAACTTTAACCCCTTGTCTGCGCCGTCAGGACATGTTTACTCGGGTTAGTCAGCGCGGTTGACGCCCTTTCGGCGCACCCCTGACGCCAAGCCCAAAAACGTCGACAGTCCCGCAAAGGCACAAGCCACAGAGCAGCGCAGACTTCGGGCGGATCGACAGTGCAAGACAAGGCTGACGTACAGTAAGATGAGATCCTCCAAATCCCGCTCGCGGGCAAAGAACAACCGCAATCGCCCCTCTGGTGGCAACGTCGTTAACCGGGTTTTCGACAGCTCGGGACCCGAGGGAAAGGTGCGCGGCACGCCGCAGCAGATCATTGACAAGTACAACCAGCTGGCGCGCGATGCACAGCTGGCCAATGACCGCGTGGCTGCCGAAAACTTTCAACAACATGCCGAGCACTATCTGCGTATGCTGAGCGAAGCGCAGCGTGAGATGGAAGCACGCCGCGAGGAGCAGGAGCGGCAGAACCGCGAGCGGCAGGCCGAACGTGACCGTGAACGGGCCGAGCGGCAGGAGCGGGAAGCTGCGCGCCGGGCGGATCCGGCCGAAGCGCCGCAGCCGGATGTGTTGGATTTGGATAGCGATGCGGATTCGCCTGAATCCGGGCTGGTTGAAACTCCAGAGAGCAAGGGCGGTACAGCCGACGCGTCTGAGCCGAAGGAGAAGCCCGCGCGCCGTCCGCGCGGTCGCAAACCCAAGGTGGCGCCGGCCGAAACCGAGCCACCTGTGCAAGGAGGCGATGCGCCTGAAGCGGCTGAATAGTCGGTCGGACTTGCGCCAACGAACAGGCCCCGGGCATCTGCGCCGGGGCTTTTTCTTGGTCAGACTGTCAGGTTTTCCGCAATTCCTGTGCCAGCGCACAGAAGGCTTCGAGCGAGACTTGCTCGGCACGATCAGTCGGCTTGATGCCTGCGGCTGTCAGGCGGTCCTCGATATCGGGGGCCAGCCCCTTGAGCGCCGCGCGCAGCATCTTGCGGCGCTGATTAAACGCAGCGGCCACGACGCGTGACAGGGTGTCGGCATCCGCCGGAAAGCGTGGTTCGGGAAGGGCGGTCAAGTGGACCACGGCGCTGCTGACCTTGGGCGGCGGCGTGAACGCACCGGGGGGCAGGGACATGGCAATGCGCGCCTCAGCCCGCCACTGGGCCAGGATCGCAAGTCGGCCATAGGCCTTGGTGCCGGGCTGCGCCACGATGCGTTCGGCCACCTCGCGCTGGAACATCAGGGTCAGGCTTTGCCAGAAGGGTGGCCATTCCGGCGGGGTCAGCCAGCGCACCAGCAGTTCAGTTCCCACATTGTACGGCAGATTGGCCGCCACGCGGATGGGCGGCGTCAGATGTTCAAGTGGATCGATTTCGAGGGCGTCACCATTGATGACGTCAAGCCGCCCGGGATAAGCAGCAGCGATTTCCTGAAGCGCGGCGATGCAGCGGGTGTCTTTTTCCACCGCCACCACCTTTCGCGCACCTTCGGCCAGCAAACCGCGGGTCAGGCCTCCGGGGCCGGGGCCGATCTCCAGCACGTCGCATTGGCTCAGGTCGCCGGCCTGCCGGGCGATCTTGGCGGTCAGGTTGAGATCGAGCAGGAAATTCTGGCCCAGCGACTTGCGGGCCGAGAGCTGATGCTTGGCGATGACCTCGCGCAGCGGGGGGAGGGTGTCGATTGCGCTCATGATTCGATTACCGTGGCGCGGGATGTGGGCGGGGCGCCAGACATTAATTGCCTCCGGCGGGGATATTTGGGGCCAGATGAAGGATCAAGTGCTTTGTCCCATGCGTTGGGCGAGTTTCAGCGCCTCGATCAAGCTGGTGGGGTTGGCGACGCCTTTCCCGGCGATGTCGAGCGCGGTGCCATGGTCGGGCGAGGTGCGGATGAAGGGCAGGCCCAGGGTCACGTTCACGCCACGGTCGAAATCGAGCGTCTTGATCGGGATCAGCGCCTGATCGTGATACATGGCGATTGCGGCATCGTATCGGGTGCGTGCGGCGGCGTGGAACATCGTGTCGGCGGGGTGCGGGCCGGTGACGGTGTAGCCGTCGGGCGCAAGATCGGATAGAAGGGGCGCGATCCAGTCCAGTTCCTCGCGACCCATCTTGCCACCCTCGCCGGCATGGGGGTTGAGTCCGGCCACCGCGATGCGAGGATGCGGGATGCCGAATTGGCGACGCAGTCCATCGGCGGTGATCGCGATCGTGTCGCGCAGCAGGTCGGGCGTGAGCCGCGAGGGCACCTGCGACAGCGGGATGTGGATCGTGGCGGGCACCACGCGGAGTTGGTCGCTGGCCAGCATCATCACCACGCGGGAGCGACCTGCCAGCGCCGCAAGAAACTCGGTATGTCCTGGGTAAGCGAAATCGGCGCCGTCGATCAGGGCCTTCTTGTGGATCGGTGCCGTGCAGAGGGCCGAGGCCGCGCCCGATTGCACCAGCGACACGCCGGTTTCGATAGCATCGATCACCGAGGGCGCATTGGCCGGATCGGGGCAGCCGGGCAGGTTGGGGGCGGGAAAAGCCAGCGGCAACACCGGCAGCGCCTCTGCGCAGATGTCAGCCACTTGGGCGGGGTCTGCGATTTTGGTCGTGGGGATATCGTCCGGCAGGTGGTCGGGATCGCCGATGTAGAAGAACGGGCAGCTGTCGCGCAACGCGGCCCAGGCCTTGGCGGCGATTTCCGGACCGATGCCCGAGGGCTCGCCGCAGCTGAGCGCGATGGGCGCGGTCATTGCTCGATGATCGTGGCGTCGGCGCGCAGTTGTTCCAGAAGGCTGTCGGCAAAGGCTTGCAGCCGCTGTTGGGTCAGCGCGTTGGCCACGTCCTCGCGCGAGGTGTCTTCGCCCAGGTCGCGGGTGCGGCCGCACAGCATGAGGAACACCAGCGTCTGGCCATTGTTGCGGGTCAGCGTGGAGGACACTTCGTTCGGGTCGAGCTTGGCGAGTTCGACCGCGAAATCGCGCGGAATCTCCGACGGGCTGGCCTCGACGCGGTCGAGCACTTCGGGCGGTTGACCCTTGGCGATGCCGTACAGGTCGTCGCAAGTGTCGACGGTTTCCTTGAGCTCGGCCGCGCGTTTCAAGGTTTCGGGGCTGAGGCCGCCGGGAAGATAATAGGCGGCGTAGTCGATCTTGGAGTATCGCGGCGCTCCGGTTGCGACCTCGCGCAGGCCGCGCAACTGGAACAGGGCGACGGCATTCGGCAGCGTCAGCGGAGGGGTCACTTCACCGGTCTTGAGGCCCAGTATCACGGGCTGCAGGACCGGCGGCAGATTGGAGATATTCAGCCAATCGAGGCGCCCGCCGTTCTCGCGCGTCGGGGCGGCCGAATATTGCGTGGCCGCGGCCGAGAAAGCGTCGATGGTCTTGACCTGAGCGATCTCGTCTGCCAGCGCCTCGGCCTGAGCAAGGGTCTGGGGGGTGACGGGAATGATGATTTCCGACAGCAGGACCTGAAGCCCGCCGCCACCGGCCTGGCCCATGGCGCGGTTGATCTCGTCGGGTGTGGGCCGGGCCTGAGAAATGAAGCGCGAACTGACATAGTCGCGCCAGGCCAATTGATTGCCGACATAGTCTCGCACGGTTTCGGGGTCGACGCCCGAGTCGGTCAGCGCCTGCAGGAACTGGTCGGGCGCCAACTGGCCGCGAGCGGCGAATTCATCGATCGCAAGCTGGATATCCTCGGGGGTGGGCTGAATGCCGGCTTCGCGCATGGCCTGCTTGCGCAGCCGCTCGTCGATCAGGGCCTTGCGGACCTCGGGCTCTGAACTGCCGGGAATGCCCAGGACCTCGAGGAACCGCTGCCGCTGTTCCAGTTCGTACCAAGTGATGATGTCCTGGTTGACCCGGATGGCGGGGGCGAACAGGCTTTGGGCCGGGGCCTGATGCGGCAGCGCCGAGATCAGGGCCGCTGCCAGCAGGGGCGCCGCCGATTTCAGAAAACCGGAACGAAGAAAGGTGGAGATAGCTGAAATCAACTGCATTGTCTCTTGTACTTTTTGCCCCCGCCTTCGACGGCGTATCCTGTCAGTGCAACGGTAAAGCCGAATTCCGTCGTGGGCTCAATAGTCGATGACGACGTATATCGCCGGCTGACGGACATGTTTACCTGCACGCATTCGTTTTCATAGGTCAGGCCCAAGCCAAATCTGAGCGGCTCGGATTCGGCCAGATCATAGCGGGCCAGCGCGCGCGTCCGCCAGTTTTCGTTCAAACGGTGGAGCGCCGTCAACCGAATTTCGGAAATCTCGTCATCGAGGTTCTCGGCCGGGTCGGGCTCTTGCCAGATGTAGCTGCCCGATAAAGAGGTGCTGTTGCCCTTCCAGTCACCGCGCAATTCGGCCTTGGTAAAGCTGAAATCCCCATCCAGCAGGGCGCGCCCCGCCAGCGAGAGGTTGTTGGCGGTCTTGATCTGACCGGCCAGAAGAAGGTCCGAGGACGTGCCTTGCAGCCCCGAGGTCAGGGTGAAGTTCGGATCAGCATCGGCGCGGAAAACCTGTCCGATCGTGGCTAGGGCCTGCCAGCCGCCGGCCGCATAGCGGGCCCAGTTGACGCCGATCACGGCGGTTGTTGAATCCTCTCGCCGATCGGGGGCTGGGAACCGGGACATCGACAGCAGGTTGCCCTGGTCGAACTCCTGAAAAGTGCTTTCGTCGTTGGGCACGTTCGTGTCGGACACGTGGGTCCAGCCGATCTGGGCGATAGGTTCCAGGAATTGCGTCGCCCCCGTGGATTCGCGCCGAGTCATGGGATAGCGCAGGGTCAGCGCCGCCCGCGGGGTCGCGCGGCTGAGCTGATCTGGATAGGCGCTGTCGTTGCGGATGTCGAACGTATCGACCGATGCGCCCATCTCGACATCGGCGCGCAGGCCGGTTGCGAAGGTCCAACTGCGCAGCCATTCGGCGTCGAAACTCGCGCGGGCGACGTCGCGGCCGGTGATGTCGGCGTCGCTGGTGCGGGTATGGGAGTGGGTTTCGAAACCCAACCGGACTTCACCGCCCAGAGTGGTCGGGAAATAGCGCTTTTCGTAGAACAGGTCGAACACGCGCGAAGGGATTTCGTCCTGATTCTCGCTGTCGCGCAAGGTCTTGTAGTGAATGAAGCTGGTACGGAACGCGGTGTCGCGCTTGATCCGTTCCAGCGCGAGTTCGCTGCGCAGTCGGTCATAGTCGGGCAGGCCGTAATCGGCCAAATAGCCGTCATCTGACGCGGCCTGGATGTCGAAGGTCAGGCGGAAATCGTTCCTGAGGTTGAACCATCCGGACCCGAACAGATATCCGCGGCCTTCTCCCGGCAGGATGTCGTCGCGGGTATAGGCCCCCTCGAACGAAATGCGTCCGCGTTTGAACGCCTGCCGATAGCGCAGGCCCAGCGTGCGGGTCTTGGAAGACACATAGGGCGTGACGGTCAGGTCGCGATGATCGCCGAGCTTGAAGAAATACGGGACCTGAACCCCGGTTCCCAGCTGCGACGTCGTTCTGATGGATGGCACCAAGAACCCGGTTGCCCTGTCCAGCGTGGGGTCGGGCAGGCGCAGGGTGGGGAAATAGAATACCGGCACGTCCATCACGCGGAACTGTGCGCCTTCGAAATAAAGCTGCCGTTCCACCTGGTCGTGGATCACTTTGCGTGCGCGGATCTGCCACAGCGGCGGACGACCATCGGCGCAAACGTAGCACGAGGTCGCTGAGACCTTGCTGAACTGCGTGTAGCGTCCAGCGGCGCGGGTCGCCTGAACGGCGGCGATCTGGACTTGCTGGTCAAAGACCATGCGGGCGCCGGTCAGCAGCCCGTTGCGCAGACCGTCATCCAACTCGGCCGAATCGGCCAGAACGGTGGCCTGTCCACCTTGGTCGATGCGGATCGGACCCTCCAGCGTCAGGCCGCCCGTCTCGCGGTCATAGGTAATGCGCTGCGCGGTCAGACGGACATCGCCTTGGAAGGCCTCGACATTGCCTTCCGCGACCAGCTTTCCATCGGCGGTGACGAATACCTTATCGGCCACCAGCAGGGCGGGCGGGTCCTGCTGTTGCCGTGTGGCGGTGTCGGGTTGGCTGGGCTGCGCGGTGGCGAGCCAAGGGGTGCCTGCGGCCAGCGTAGCCGTCAGCAGCAAGGTCGCGAGCCGGCGCATCAGCCATCCTCCACATGCAAAAGCAGGCCAAGCGACAACAGGATAGCGGCAAAGGGCGGCGCCCAGGCCGCGAGGTAGATCGGCAATTGTCCGTTTTCTCCGAGGATCTGTGCGAAGTTGCGGATGAAATAGATGGCGAAGCCCAGCAGAACGGCGCTGAGAACCGCGATGCCGGTGCCCCCGAACCGGACATGGCGCATGGTAAACGCCGCCCCAATCAGGACCATCGAAACCAAAAACAGCGGACGCGCGAGCTGAACATGCATCCAGACCTCGTATTGCTTGGTCGAAAAGCCGGCCTCGCGCAGATCGCGGATCAGTTGCGGCAGGTCATAGACCGAAACGGAATCCCGCTGGCCCAACGTGTCGAGGATGCGATCGCGGGTCAGCGTCGTGGCCAGCCTGAGGGTCTGGTGTTTGGTCGCCTGGGTTTCGGGATTTTCGCCGTCGGCCAGCGACCAGTCTTTGGCGTCGCGCAGAACCCAGTTGCCGTCCTCTAGCATGGCGCGGCGGGCGACGATCTGGCGGTTTGGAATACCCTCGGGGCCGAAGGTGATGATCGTCACGTCGCGCAACTCGAGGGTTTCGCCGCTTGTGGTGCTGCGCGCGTTGATCACCGACTGTCCCTGAGCTGATCCCTGGCGCAGCCACAGGCCGTCGCGGCTGATCGAAAGGGTCGAACTGCCGCCGTTCTTGTAGAGGTCTGACATGTTGCGGTATTTTTCCGACGTGGCCGCCGCGATCGGATTCAGGAAGGCCACGGCGAGACAGCCGACCAACAGCGCCACCATCGCCGGTGCGGCCAGCGCACGGATGCCCGACCGACCGATGGCGCGGGTCACCACCAGTTCGGAACTGCGCGCCAGTCCGACGAACAGCGCGATGGTGGACAGGATCATCAGCAGGGGCAGCATTTCCGAGATCGCCGCCGGCGTGTTCAGCAACGTCAGTTGCAGCAACTGGCCGAAGGACAGATTGACGTCACCAAAGCGCCGGAGCTGTTCGATCAGGTCAATCAGGATCATCAAGGTCAGGAAGATGGCGCCGATGACCAGAAAGCTCTGTATAAACCGCCGCGCGAAGTAACGGTCGAGAATCACGTCCGCACCTCCGACCAGGCCTCTTTGACGGATTCGCCTGTGCCTGTCCGTTTCTGCGACGGCCTGTGCCTGCCGTTTGGTGCCAAATTGTCCCCCCGGACCTGCCGTTCATTTTCGGGCGACCTTAATGCAATTGGTTGGCGGGGAAAACTGCTATCTGGTCAATGCCGCGCCTGCGGGCTAGGTCTGGGGGCAGAGTCTTTCAGGAGCAAGAAATGAGCAGTCTGGTACCGATCCGCTTCCAATCCCAAGATCTGGACCTGATGGCGCAGGCCGAGGGGCGTGTGGCCATCATCATCCCCGCCGATGGCAAGTTGAACCCCGTCGCCCGCCGGGCCAACCGGCTGACCCGCGGGGCCATTGCCCGGCTGGTTGAAAGCACGCGGTTCGGCAAGGCCAAGACGGGCGAGGTGATCTCGTTGGCCTGGCCCTGCGGCATGTCGGCCGAGGCGCTGGATGTGCTGGTCCTGCCGCGCCGCCCCGACGCGGACGAGGCGCGCAAAGGCGGCGCCGCGCTGGCCAAGTTGGCCGCGGGCAAGGATCTGCTGGTGATGGCGGGCAACCAAGCGCGGGTCGAGGATCTGGCCATGGGCATCGCTTTGCGCAGCTATGCGTTCGATGCGCACAAAACCAAGGCCGACGCGGATGACGCGCAGGGCACCGTGACCATCTGCCATGTCAAAGCCGACGATGCCGAGGCCGCGTTCGCGCCCTTGTATGCGGTGGCCGATGGCGTGCGCATGACCCGTGACCTGACCAATGAACCGGCCAATGTGCTGACCACCACCGAATTTGCCGACCGTCTGAAAGAGATGGAAGACCTGGGCCTCAAGGTTGAAGTGCTGGACGAGGACGAACTGACCAAGCTGGGCATGCGCACCTTGCTGAGCGTCGGACAGGGGTCGCACAGCCCATCCAAGGTGGTGGTGATGCAGTGGAACGGCGGCGACGCCGATGACGCGCCGCTGGCGCTGGTGGGCAAGGGGGTCGTGTTCGACACCGGCGGGATTTCCCTGAAGCCCGCGGCTGGGATGGAAGACATGACCATGGATATGGGCGGAGCCGGGGTCGTGGCCGGCACCATGCGCGCGCTGGCCAAGCGCAACGCCAAGGCCAATGTTGTGGGTCTGGTCGGGCTGGTCGAGAACATGCCCTCGGGCAATGCCATTCGCCCGGGCGACGTGGTCAAGTCGATGAAGGGCGACACGGTCGAGATCATCAACACCGACGCCGAGGGCCGATTGGTGCTGTGCGACGTAATGTGGTACGCACAGGAGCGGTTCAAACCGGTGGGCATGATAGATCTGGCAACCCTGACCGGCGCCATCATCATTGGGCTGGGGCATGAAAACGCAGGCGTGTTTTCCAACAACGACACCTTCTGCGACGCGTTCCTGAAGGCGGCCCGGGCCGAGGACGAAGGCGCGTGGCGGATGCCGCTGGGCGAGGCCTATGACAAGCAGCTGGAGTCCCGCATCGCCGACATCAAGAACGTGGGCGGCCGGCCCGCCGGGTCGATCACCGCGGCGCAGTTCCTGCAGCGTTTCGTCAAAGAAGACACGCCCTGGATCCATCTGGACATCGCCGGTGTGGCCTCGGTGGCGAAGGAAACCAAGTATGCGCCCAAAGGCGCGACCGGATGGGGCGTGCGGGCGCTGAACCGCTTCGTGCAGGACAATTTCGAGTAGGCCGATGGGCGCAGTCTATTTCTACCACCTGACCCGTCACCCGTTGGAGCACACCTTGCCGGTGCTGCTGGACAAGGCGCGGCAGGCCGGGTGGCGGATTGCCGTGCGGGGCACAGACCCCGCGCGGATGGACTGGCTGGACGAAAGGCTGTGGCTGGGCCCCGAGGAATCGTTTCTGCCGCATGGTCGCGCGGGCGGGCCGCATGACGCGATGCAGCCCATCCTGCTGACCACCGGACCCGAGGCCGCCAACCACCCGGCCTGTCTGATGGCGGTGGACGGGGCCGATGTGACCGCCGACGAGGTGACTGCGTTGGAGCGGGTCTGCATCCTGTTCGACGGGAACGATCCGCAGGCGCTGGATCATGCGCGGGGGCAGTGGAAGACGTTGACCGGGGCGGGCTGCGCCGCCCAGTACTGGTCCGAGGAGTCGGGCCGTTGGGAGAAAAAGGCCGAATCCGGGTGATGCGGCCACGGGCGGTGCGACCGCCCGCGAGGACAGGAGAGATTGCAATGAAGTTGAAGCCTTTGGGCCGCACGGGGATCGAGGTGTCGGACCTGTGCCTGGGCACGATGACTTTCGGCACACAAACCGCCGAGGCCGACGCGCATCGGCAGATGGACACGGCACTGGCGGCGGGGATCAATTTCGTCGATACCGCCGAAATGTACCCGGTGAACCCGGTGTCGAAGGACACGATCGGCCGCACTGAGGAGATTCTGGGCAATTGGAACGCCGCCCATCCGGCGCGGAGGGCCGAGTATGTTCTGGCGACCAAGCATTCGGGGGAGGGCCTGGCCGCCGTGCGGGATGGTGCGCCGATCTCGGCTGCGACCATCCCGGGCGCCATCGAGGGGTCTCTGCGGCGTCTGCGGACCGATTACATCGACCTCTATCAGTTCCACTGGCCCAACCGCGGCAGCTACATGTTCCGACAGAATTGGGACTACGACCCGTCAGGCGGTGATCGGCAGGCGGTTCTGGACAACATGCGCGAATGCCTCGAGGCGCTGCAGTCGCAGGTGGACAAGGGCAATATCCGCGCCTTCGGCCTGTCGAATGAAAGCGCCTGGGGCACCGCCCAGTGGCTGCGCCTGTCCGACGAGTTGGGGGCACCACGGGTGGCGTCGGTCCAGAACGAGTATTCCCTGCTGTGCCGCCTGTATGACACCGACATGGCCGAGCTGAGTGCCTATGAGGATGTTGGTCTGCTGGCCTTCTCGCCTCTGGCCGCCGGATTTCTGACCGGCAAGTATCAGGGCGGGGCGGTGCCCGAGGGATCGCGCATGTCAATCGTGCCGCAGATGGGCGGGCGCAAGGGTGACCGGGTGTTCGACGCGGTCGAAGTCTATCTGGCGATTGCCGCGAAACACGGGCTGGACCCGGTGCACATGGCGCTGGCCTGGTGCCAGGCGCGGCCTTTCATGACCTCGGTCATCTTCGGCGCGACCACGCAGGTGCAGCTGGAGCGGATCCTGGAGGGGCGGGATGTCGTGCTGTCGGATGAGATTTTGGCCGAGATCAACGCGGCCCATCGCGCGCATCCGATGCCGTATTAAGCGATGGGGGCGCTGCCCCCGTCGCCCTTGGCGACTCTCCCGGGATATTTTTTTGCCAGATGAAGCTTGCGCGCGTCAGTGATGAGTGGGCTGGGTGCGGTCTTGTCTGAGGTCACGGGCGGACTGCCCGTGCGCGGTGCGGAACGCGCGCGCAAAGCTGGATTGTGACGTGAACCCCGAAGCTTGCGCCACGTCCATCAGCGGCATGTCGGTGTCGGTGACCAGACGGCGGGCCTCGGCCAGGCGCAGTTGCAGGTAGTGGTCCTGCGGCGTGGTATTCAGCCGCAGGCGGAACTGTTGCTGCAGGGTGCGCGGGCTGGTTCCCAGGGCCTTTGCGATCTCGGCCAGGGGCAGCGGGTCATCTAGCGAGGCCTGCATGATCGCGTTGGCGCGGGCGGTCAGGGCGCTGTGGCGGTGCGGTGCGCCAGTGCGGCTCTGCGGTCTGCCGGGTTCGGGGGCACCTTCGTAAAGAAACAGGCCCGAGACCCGGGCCGCGAAGCCGGCGCCATGGCGGGCGGCGATGACATGCAGCATCATCTCGACCGCGGGGATTGCGCCGCCCGAGGTCAGGCGGTTGCCGGACACGGTGAACCGATCGGGGCGCACGTCGACTTCGGGGAAACGGGTGGCGAAGGTCTCGAGATCCTCCCAATGGGTGGTGGCGGCGTGACCGTCAAGCAGCCCTGCTTCGGCCAGCAGCCATGGGCCTCCGTCAATGCCCGCCATCGTGGCACCGGTATTGGCGATGCGACGCAGCCCGGCCAGAAGGCTGGGCGTGGCGTGGCGCACCAGATTGAACCCCGCGATCACGATCATCAGGTCGCAGTGGTCGAGACGCGCGAGCGGGATGCCCGGCACTTGCAATGCGCTGGTCAGCATCGCCGGCTCGGGCGTGGCGGTCACGTAGTCCCAGTCGAAGGCTGGGCGGTCGGCCAGCCGGTTGGCGGCGCGCATCGGGTCCACCGCCGAGGCAAAGCTGAGCGTGTTGCACTCGTCCAGCACCAGAACGGCGGTTTTCAGCGCGCGGTGCTCGGGCTGGAGGATGTTTTTTGCGGATTTCATCAAGTCTGATTCGCATTCTGGCAAGTTGTCTGCTCAAGGCTGCGCCAGAGTCGGGGCCAGACGCAAATCGGAATCCGGGGAGAAGCCTGGGGAAAACCCATGGCGAAGCCCGGTATAACCTGGGGATAACACCATGCCTTTGGAAATGAACCGCGAAGTTTTCATTACCTGCGCCGTGACCGGCTCGGGCGGGACGCAGGATCGCAGCCCGCATGTGCCGCGTTCACCCAAGCAGATCGCCGACAGCGCCATCGCGGCCGCCAAGGCCGGGGCGGCGGTGGTGCATTGCCATGTGCGCGACCCCGAAACCGGCGCGCCCAGCCGCCGTCTGGACCTGTATCGCGAGGTGACCGACCGCATCCGCGATGCCGAGGTGGACGTGGTTCTGAACCTGACCGCCGGCATGGGTGGCGACATCGTGTTCGGCGGGGTCGAAGCCCCGTTTCCCGTGGCCGAGGGGACCGACATGATCGGTGCGTCGGAACGGGTGGCGCATGTGGCCGAGTGTCTGCCCGAAATCTGCACCCTGGATTGCGGCACCATGAACTTTGCCGAGGCCGACTATGTGATGACCAACACGCCCGGCGCGTTGCGGGCGATGGGGCAGATGATGACCGATCTGGGCGTGAAGCCCGAGATCGAGGCCTTTGACACTGGCCATCTGTGGTTTGCCAAGCAACTGGTGAAAGAGGGCGTTCTGGCCCCGAATGCGCTGGTGCAGCTGTGCATGGGCGTCCCGTGGGGCGCGCCGGATGACCTGAACACCTTCATGGCGATGGTGAACAACGTGCCCGACGACTGGACCTTCAGCGCGTTCTCGCTGGGGCGGCATCAGATGGCCTACGTGGCGGCCTCGGTTTTGGCTGGCGGCAACGTGCGCGTGGGGCTCGAGGATAACCTGTGGCTGGACAAGGGGGTGCTGGCTGAAAACTGGCAACTGGTCGAACGCGCCGGAACAATCATCGCGAACATGGGCGCGCGGGTGATCGGCCCGGCTGAAGTGCGCGAGAAGTTGGGATTGGTCAAACGGGCGCCTGTGGCAACCTGACGAGCGGGGCGACCCTCGGAAATTCTGTCAAACAACGATGGCCCCAGATGCCGTGTGGACGCTTGGGGCGAAGGAGAGAAGATGAAGACGGCAGCGATCATCGGTGGTGGCGTGATCGGCGGCGGATGGGCCGCGCGGTTTCTGCTGAATGGCTGGAATGTGCGGGTGTTCGACCCGGACCCCGAAGCCGAGCGCAAGATCGGCGAGGTCCTGGACAACGCGCGGCGGTCGTTGCCCGGGCTGAGCGATGTACCGCTGCCGCCCGAGGGCGCGCTGAGCTTTCACGGCGACATGGCCGACGCGGTGCAGGGGGCCACTTGGATACAGGAGAGCGTGCCCGAGCGGCTGGACCTGAAGCTGAAGGTTTACAAGGGGCTGCAGGAGGCCTGCGATCCGGGGGCGATCATCGGGTCCTCGACCAGCGGGTTCAAGCCGTCCGAGCTGCAGGAAGGCGCGTTGCGGCCCGAACAGATCGTGGTGACACACCCGTTCAACCCGGTCTATCTGCTGCCGCTGGTCGAGCTGGTGCCCTCGGCCGCCAACTCGCCCGAACTGGTCGCGCAGGCCAAGGACGTGTTGCGCTCGGTCGGATTCTTCCCGCTGCAGGTCCGCAAGGAGATCGACGCGCATATCGCCGACCGGTTCCTCGAGGCCGTCTGGCGCGAGGCGCTGTGGCTGGTCAAGGACGGCGTGGCCACGACCGAGGAGGTGGACGAGGCGATCCGCATGGGCTTTGGCATCCGTTGGGCGCAGATGGGCCTGTTCGAAACCTATCGTGTGGCTGGGGGCGAGGCCGGGATGCGGCATTTCATGGCCCAGTTCGGGCCAGCGCTGAAATGGCCCTGGACCAAGCTGATGGACGTGCCCGAGTTCACCGACGCGTTGGTCGACATGATCGCCGACCAGTCGGACGCGCAATCGGGGATGCACTCGATCCGCGAGCTGGAGCGGATTCGTGACAACAATCTGGTGGGCATGATGCGGGCGTTGAAGGCGCGCGACTGGGGCGCGGGGGCAGTACTGAACCAGTATGACGCGCTGCTGAAGCCGGGTGCCCTGCCGACGCTGGATCAGGCAGACCTGAGCCAGCCGATCCTGACGCTGGCCCGCGCGGTGCCGCTGGACTGGACCGACTACAACGGTCACATGAACGAGGCGCGATATCTCGAGGCCTTTGCTGCCGCGACCGACCGCTTCATGGAAATCATCGGCTGCGATGCCGACTACATCGCCTCGGGCGGCAGCTATTTCACCGCTGAAAATCACATCCGGTATCTGGACGAGGCCCATGCCGGGGCGAAAATCGAGGTGCGCACGCAGATGTTGTTGGGCGAGGGCAAGAAGCTGCACCTGTTCCACAGCATGTACGAGGGCGACAAATTGCTGGCCACGGGCGAGAGCTTTCTGCTGCATGTCAGCCTGGAAACCCGTCGGCCCTGTGCGCCGTCTCCGCAGATCGAAGCCGCGATGGCCCGCATCGCCGAAGCGCAGGCCGGGTTGCCCTATCCCGAGGGCGCAGGGGCGGCGATCCGCAAACCGGTATGACCGGGCGGGTTCTGATCACCGCCGGCGCCTCGGGCGTGGGGCGCGCGATGGCTGAGGCGTTCGACGCCGCCGGCGCTCAGGTCTGGGTGGCGGATGTGGACGCCGAGGCGCTTCAGGCCTGCCCGGATCACTGGGGGCGGTCGCAGGTCGATGTGTCGGATGAGGCCGCCGTCGCAGCGCTGTTCGGCGAGATCGCGGCGCAGTGGGGCGGTATGGACGCTCTGTGCGCGAATGCGGGTATCGCGGGGCCGACCGCATTGGTCGAGGATGTTGCGCTAAGTGATTGGCAAAAATGTATTTCCGTCAATCTGGATGGGGCGTTTCTGTGCGCGAAATACGCGGCGCGGATGCTCAAACGGCAGGGACGCGGCGTGGTGCTGATCACATCCTCGACCGCCGGGCAGTACGGCTATCCCAACCGTGCGCCCTATGCGGCGGCGAAATGGGCGGTGATCGGACTGGGCAAGACCCTGGCGATGGAACTGGGGCCGCACGGCGTACGGTGCAACGTGATCTGCCCCGGCGCGGTGGAAGGCCCGCGGATGGAGGGCGTGCTGCAGCGCGAAGCGGCCGCCAAGGGCATGACCCGCGATCAGGTCTATCAGGGCTATGCGGCGGGCACTTCGATGGGCCGCTTCGTCGAAGCCCATGACATTGCCGCCATGGCGGTGTTCCTGGCCTCGGATGCGGCACGGTTGGTGTCGGGCCAGGTCATTGCCGTCGATGGGCATACCGTGAACCCCGACCCCAAGCTCTAGTCCTGGTTGGGGCCGCGCATCTGGCGGATCGAGGCGCGAACGGCCTGCCAGTTCTGTGCCTCTTCCACGTTTCCGGCGGCTTCGAATTCGCGGGCTTTCTGGGCGGCTTCGGCCTCGGCCTTGTCGCCATGCGCCGAGTAGAGGGCGCGCGCGTATTGAGCGGTTTTGAGAGCGTCCATTCCTGATATCCTCCTTTGGGTCGGATCGTTCGGATTTTCGCGCACCTCACTATAGGGGATCGGGTGGGAAATTGCACCTGTGGACTGGTGTCACCCCGCCGAAATGGCGGCGCGCAGTTGGCGCAGATGGGTCGGGAAATGCCGGGCGGTCAGATCGGCTTCGCGGACCAAGGTATCGAAATGCCGCGTAAAAACCTCGATCCGGTCCCGGTCGCGAAAGGCCATGTAGTGGCTGCCGACATAGAACACGCATAGCAGCGGACCAAAGATGGTAACCGGCGCGGAATAGAGCCGCTTGGCATCGAACAGGTAGATGCGCATACGCGGATACAGCTGCTCGCACAGCTCGAGCATGTGATCGATCTGGTCCAGCCGCGCCTGCAGGGGCAGTCCATCGTAATAGCCGGTGCCATGGGCAAAGCTGTGAATCTCATACAGCGGCATAGCGATTTCATAATCGGACTGGGCACCGCGCATCCAGGTCAGGCGGTCCTCGGAGGCGCCGATGGCCTGGTCGGCGGTTCGGCCCAGATGCGGCGCGTATTCCCATTCCAGCACGGCGCGGGTTTTCAGCATGTCGGGCAGAGTGGCCGGAACATAGCGGATCTTGTAACCCGCGGCCTGCTGGTGCCATTCAAAGATGCGCTCATCGACCAGCGCGCGGGGTGCCTCGGTCATGGTCAGCGAGCTGGCCAGCAGCTCGGCCGCGCTTTCAGGGCGGTCCGAGAGGCTGAGCAGCCAATCCGCCGACACCCCCAGAGCCGTGGCGCAACTGCCCACCACATGGGCGTTGGGCAGGCGTGCGCCAGTGTCGGTCAGCAACTGGGAAACGGTCGAGCGATCGACCCCGATGGTGCGCGCCAGCGCGCTTTGGCTCATGTTCCGCTGCGCCATCGCTCGGGCCAGGCGCAGGCGGAACTGCGCGGCGCGGTCTCGTTTGTCGAAATTTTCCTGCATTTGATGATAAATATCACGGACGCTGAGATTTGTTAATCATATTCGGAATTCTCGACAGCGCCACTGGCAGGTAACGCTTTGGTGAAAAGCAAAAAAGACTGGGGACCGGAATGGAAACGCGGCGAAGATCTGTCGTGAAAGCAATCATTTGGAATGCGATGGGCCTTGCGGTCATGACCGTGGTGGGGCTGATCGCCACCGGCTCGGCCGCTGTCGGCGGCGCATTGGCGGTGGTGAACACGGCCATCGGCCTGAAGCTCTACGTGATTTACGAACGCATCTGGGCCGGAATCTCCTGGGGACGGCATGGCTGAGGCGACCACTCCCAAGTCCCCCGAATGGCCGACCTTTGCGCTGATCGTTGCCTGCTATGCCCTTTGGCTGATCGCGATTTTCGGTGTGGCGGCGTGGTCGCTCTGGCTGGCGGTGCCGATGATGGGTGGTGTCGCGGCGCTGCACTCATCCCTTACGCATGAGGCGTTGCACGGCCATCCGTTCCGCGCAAAGTGGCTGAACGAGGCGCTGATGGCGCTGCCGCTGACCCTGTTCATCCCCTACAACCGCTTCCGCGATCTGCATCTGGCGCACCATCAGGATGCCAACCTGACCGACCCTTACGACGATCCGGAATCCAACTATCTGGACCCGGCGGTCTGGATCAGGCTGCCGCGATGGCAGCGGTGGGTCTATCAGGCGAACAACACGCTGTTGGGGCGCATGGTGCTGGGTCCGATCATCGGCCAGTTGGCCTTTATGCGCGACGACTGGCGCGGCGCGGTAAGCGGGGACCGCGACATCTGGCTCGCCTGGGCCCTGCATCTGCCGGGTGCGGCGGTGGTTCTGTGGATCGTGGCGCAATCAGCGATGCCTGTCTGGGCCTTTGTTCTGGCGGCCTATCTGGGGCTGGCGCTGGTCAAGATCCGCACCTTTCTGGAACATCGAGCGCACGAGAAATCGCGTGCCCGCACGGTTATCGTCGAAGACCGCGGACCGCTTGCCTTTCTGTTTCTGAACAACAACTTGCATGTCGTTCATCACATGAACCCGGCGGCGCCATGGTATAGACTGCCCGCGCTCTATCGCCGAGGGAAAGAGCGCTATCTGGCCTGCAACGAGGCCTATGTCTATCGCTCGTACGGGCAGGTTTTCCGGCAGTATTTCTGGCGCGCCAAGGATCCGGTGGCGCATCCGCTCTGGCCAAAACCTTGATTTGACGACAGAAGGGAATCCATGAGTTTGTGGATTCCCGTGACCTTGGCCGCCGCCACCTTTCAGACGGTGCGCTTCATGCTGCAGAAATCGCTGAGCAGCGTGAAGCTGTCGGCGACCGGCGCGACCTTTGCGCGCTTTGCCTATTCGATGCCTCTGGTGCTGCTGGGGTTGGCGGGGGCGATGCGGCTCAGCGGTCTGCCGCTGCCGGCGCTGCCGCCTCTGTTCTGGCTCTATGCCGCCATCGGTGGGGTGTCTCAGATCCTCGCTACGATCTGCGTCGTGGCGCTGTTCAAGCAGCGCAACTTTGCCGTCGGCATCACCTTCAAGAAAACCGAGGTGATCCAGACCGCCATCGTCGGTTTCATCGTGCTGGGAGACCGGGTCTCGGCCGGTGCGTTCGGGGCCATCCTGCTGGGGCTGCTGGCGGTTCTGCTGTTGTCGAAAACGCCGGGCGGCAGTGGGGCGTGGTGGCGTCACCTGACCAACCGCGCCTCGCAACTGGGGTTGGGGTCGGGCGTCTTGTTCGCCTTTTCTGCGGTCAGCTATCGCGGCGCGTCGCTGCAACTGGGCGATGGCGAGGCCTGGTTCCGGGCGCTGGTGACGCTGGCGGTCGTGGTCTCGATCCAATTCCTGTCGATGGCGCTGTGGCTGGTTTGGCGCGACCGGGCCGAGCTGCGCGCGGTGTGGGACACGCGGCGCACCGGCATCTTCGTCGGGCTGACCAGCCTGGGCGGGTCGTTCTGCTGGTTCTGGGCTTTCAGCCTGCAGAACGCGGCCTACGTCAAGGCGCTGGGGCAGGTGGAGCTGATTTTCAGCCTCATGGCCTCAGTCCTGGTCTTCCGCGAGACGGTGACACGGCGCGAGATTGCGGGGATGGTCCTGCTGGGCCTCTCGATCCTGATCCTGGTCGCAGCGATCTGAGATGTAAAAAGGCGCACGGAGGTCCGTGCGCCTTCTGATCTTTTTGCCATGCAGGCCGGTCAGCCCGCGCGGCGTTCGTCAAAGCTGAGAGCGATGAAGCTGGGCAGGTGATCGCCCATGCCCACGACGGCCGTTCCGCCATCGTCGCGGCGCCCACGTCCTTTGCTACGTTTTTCCTTGGCAGGTTTGTCGTTCGGGGCGGCGTCCTTGGCGGGCTTGTCTTTCTTGCCCTCATCCTTGCGGGTCGAGGCGCGCGATTTCTTTTCGGGCTTTTTGTCCTCGGCCTCGGCCGGTTCGGCCTGAACCGGATTGTCCAGACGTGGGATTTCTTTCTGGATCAGCTTCTCGATCGCATCCAGCGCCTTTTCATCGCGGGCCGAGCAGATGGTGATCGCCTTGCCCTCGCGCCCGGCGCGGCCGGTGCGGCCGATGCGGTGCACATAATCCTCGGGGTGGCTGGGCACGTCGAAGTTGAACACATGGCTGACCGACGGAATGTCGAGCCCGCGCGCGGCCACGTCAGACGCCACCAGCAAACGTACTGAGCCCTCGCGTAACCCGTCCAGCGTTTTCATCCGCTGCGACTGGTCCAGATCGCCGTGGATCGGCGCGGCGTTGTAACCATATTTCTTGAGCGATTTCGCGGTGATATCAACATCGGTCTTGCGGTTGCAGAAGATGATGGCGTTGGTGCATTTGTCACCTTCGGCATCGATCAGTGCGCGCAGGACTTTGCGCTTGGTGCTGCCCTCGCGGTCACGGCGGCCGCCCTTGACCATCACGACACCCTGTTCGATGGTTTCGGACGCGGTGGCCTGACGAGCCACTTCGATCCGTGCCGGGGCCGACAGGAAAGTGTCGGTAATCCGCTCGATCTCGGGCGCCATGGTGGCCGAGAAGAACAGCGTCTGACGGGTAAAGGGCGTCAGCGAGAAGATGCGTTCGATATCGGGAATGAACCCCATGTCCAGCATCCGGTCAGCCTCGTCCACGACCATGATCTGCACGCCGGTCAGCAGCAGCTTGCCGCGTTCGAAATGGTCCAGCAGACGGCCGGGCGTGGCGATCAGAACGTCGACGCCACGGTCGATCAGGGCCTCTTGTTCTTTGAAGCTGACGCCGCCGATCAGCAGCGCTTTGGTCAGCTTCAGGTGCTTGGTGTAGGTGTCGAAGTTTTCCGCCACCTGCGCCGCCAGTTCCCGCGTCGGGCACAGCACCAGCGAACGCGGCATCCGCGCCCGGGCGCGGCCGCGCGCCAGCAGGGTGATCATCGGCAGGGTGAAGCTGGCGGTCTTGCCTGTGCCGGTTTGGGCGATACCCAGAACGTCTCGCCCTTCCAGCGCCGGTGGAATGGCACCTTCCTGGATTGGGGTCGGGGTTTCGTAGCCGGCTTCCTCAATAGCTTTGAGGACCTTCGGGTTCAGGTTCAGATCGGTGAATTTCGTCATGTATGTCCGGTTCATGCGGACACTGACCTGGCCCGCGCGTATGAAAAATGCCGGGCCCGGATGGCCATGCGCACCATGCGCGTTTCGGCTTGGGTGCGGACATAACAAAAAGGTGTGGCAGGGTCAAATGAAGTCGCCTTCATGTGTGGCCGTCATCTGTGATTGGGCTTTTGGCGCGACAATTCAGCAACTTCCGGGGAAGTTTTTCAGTGGTTTCGCCTAGAGTTCCAGCGGCCTGTGCAGGATCATGCCCCGCACACCTTCGGGTCGGCACGGCCGGGTTCGTCGAAAAAGCTGCGCAGAGTGCGAAAGGTCTTACGGGCGTGCTCATCGAGGTGGATGTGGCACGCCCCGCATTCAGATGAGGGGCGACACGGACGAGGATGTCGGAAGTGGACCGGCGACCATCGACGGCATCCCCCGAGGCGGCGAGGCCCGGTCGGGCGCAGTCGTCATGTCACGGCGCTGCGGTTGGGTTCGGATGGCAGAGCATCGAGCCCGGGCGGCCGGTCCGACCAGGTCAGGGTGCGATAGTCGAACCCGTATTCGATCGTCGGTTTCACGATGCGGAAATAGGGCGACAGGTCAAAGTCGCGCGGGGCGAACAGCGAATGGTGCCGGATGCTGAGGATCTCGCGGGCCTGGCCGGCGTCGCAGTCTTCGGTCAGGACCGGCAGGATCGGATAGCGTACGCTCTGGAACGCCTCGGCGATCAGGGTCGAGCAGATGGCGCGGGTCGGGTCACCCGAGCCCAGTTCCAGCATCTTGCGGCGAAAACGGGCCGGAACCGGCGGGTTCGGAAGCAGATACCGCAGCAGGTCGAAGATGTTCTTCAGGTCATAGGTCTTGCCGATACTGCCGCGCATGAAGGCGATGATCTGCGCCTCGTCTTCCGGGGTCAGGCCGATGGGGCGGCAGATACGAGTATTGAGATGGGCGAAATGTGAAACCGGAACCGCGCGCACGCCCTCTTGCAGGTCGGCCTCGATCATCTGGGTGTCGGGGTCGTCGCCCCCGGCGTAGAAGGCCACATGCGACCAGGTCGAGTTGGTGAGATACTTGATCGCCGAGGCGACCCGGCTGTTGCCCTCGACCAGCAGCACGTCGCAGGGCCGCAGGGTGCGGCGCAGGCGTTCGGGCGTGGTGGTCGAAAAGCTCTGATACCCTTTGAGCGGCTTTTCGATGAACCGCGACAGTGCGCGTCCAACCGTGCCCAGAAGCCTGTTCATGCCGCATCCTCCGCGCTGTGTCCGACGGCAGTATACCGCCCAATCCGGTCCGGGCCGGATCACAAACCCGTTGATATTACGTCATCATCTCCTTGGTCGCGGTCAAGGACAGTTTGGGATAGTCGCGCACCACGCGGTCGATGTCCCACTGAAGCCGGGTCAGATAAACGATGTCGCCATCGTGGTCATGGGCGATGTGCTGCTTGTTGGCATTGACGAACCTCTCGATCTCGGCCTTGTCGCCCGACACCCAGCGCGCACTGGTGAATTGCGAGGCCTCGAACCGGACGGGCAGGCCGTATTCCAGCTCGATCCGGCTGGCCAGCACTTCGAATTGCAACGCCCCCACCACGCCGACGATGAAGCCCGAGCCGATCGACGGCTTGAAAACCTTGGCCGCGCCTTCCTCGGCAAACTGCATCAGTGCCTTTTCCAGGTGCTTGGCCTTCATCGGGTCACCGGCGCGCACGCCCTGCAGCAGTTCGGGCGCGAAGGACGGGATGCCGGTCACGCGGATCGCCTCGCCCTCGGTCAGAGTGTCGCCGATGCGCAACTGTCCGTGGTTGGGGATGCCGATGATGTCGCCGGCCCAAGCCTCTTCGGCCAGTTCCCGGTCGGATGCGAGGAACAGCACCGGGTTCGACACCGCCATGGGCTTCTTGGTGCGCACATGGGTCAGCTTCATGCCGCGCTTGAAATGGCCGCTGGCCATGCGGACAAAGGCCACCCGGTCGCGGTGCTTGGGGTCCATGTTGGCCTGCACCTTGAAGACAAAGCCCGCCACCTTCTTTTCGTCCGGCGAAATCTGGCGCGGTTCGGCCGATTGCACCTGCGGCTGCGGGCCATATTGGCCGATACCCTCCATCAGTTCCTTGACGCCGAAAGAGTTGATGGCCGATCCGAACCAGATCGGGGTCATGTGGCCTTCAAGAACCGCCTGCGGGTCCAGCGCGGGCAACAATTCGCGCGCCATCTCGACCTCTTCCAGCAGCTTGTCCAGCAGATGCGCGGGCACATGCTCGGCCAGTTTGGGGTCGTCAAGCCCGTTGATCTCGATGCTTTCGGCCACCTTGTTGCGGTCGGCGCGGTCCATCAGCTCCAGTCGGTCGCGCAGCATGTCATAGCAGCCGATGAAGTCGCGCCCCATGCCGATGGGCCAGCTGGCTGGGGTCACGTCGATGGCCAGCATTTCCTGGATCTCGTCGATGATCTCGAACGTATCGCGGCTTTCGCGGTCCATCTTGTTGCAGAAGGTCAGGATGGGCAGATCGCGCAGGCGGCAGACCTCGAACAGCTTCTGCGTCTGGCTTTCCACACCCTTGGCCCCGTCGATCACCATGACCGCGGCGTCAACGGCGGTCAGGGTGCGATAGGTGTCTTCGGAGAAGTCCGAGTGGCCGGGCGTATCGACCAGGTTGAACCGGTAGGGGCCATAGTCAAACGACATGGCCGAGGCCGAGACCGAAATGCCCCGGTCCTTTTCCATCTGCATGAAGTCCGACCGCGTGCGCCGTGCCTCGCCCTTGGCGCGCACCTGTCCGGCCATCTGGATGGCGCCGCCATACAGAAGAAACTTTTCGGTCAGGGTCGTCTTGCCCGCATCCGGGTGCGAGATGATGGCAAAGGTTCGGCGCCGGGCGATCTCGGGCGGCAGGGTGGGTTGGTTCGAGGCGGTATCAAGCATGACCGCGCGTATAGGCGGGGAATCCTGCCGAGGCAAGACAAAGGGGGTGGTTCGAATCGGGTGGATGTGCGACTAAGAACATATAGTGAACAAATAATGGAGTGGACCAATGAATTTGAAAGAAATCGCTCAGGAGCTGGTGGCCGGCTGCCGCGAGGACCGCGCCAAGGAGAATTTGGAAAAACTGTATGCGCCCGATGCCGTTTCGGTCGAAGCGATGGACATGCAGGGCATGGGCCGCGAGACCCACGGCATTGAAGGCATCCGAGGCAAGCACGACTGGTGGGAAGGCGCGCACGAGGTGTCGGGCGCGTCGGTCAGCGAGCCGTTCCTGCACGGCGAAGACCGCTTCGCCGTGATCTTCGAGGTTCAGGGCAAAGTGAAGGAAACCGGTGAAGTCTTTGATATGAAGGAGGTCGGCGTCTATCACGTGGCAGATGGAAAGATCGTACGCGAAGAGTTCTTCTACTGATTTGCCGCTGCCAATCTGGTCTTCCTTGCCTAGCCGGTGCTAGACATGCGGGCAACAACAAACAGGGGGGATCAGATGGATCTGGGAATCAAAGGAAAACGCGCGCTGGTCTGTGCCAGCAGCAAGGGCTTGGGGCTGGGCTGCGCCGAGGCGCTGGCGGCCGAGGGCGTCGATCTGGTGATGAACGCGCGCGGGCCTGACGCGCTGGAGGCCCAGGCCGACCGGTTGCGCGCCGAACATGGCGTCGAGGTGCAGACCGTGGCCTGCGATGTGACCACGCCCGACGGTCAGGCGCAGGTGATCGAGGCCGCGCAGGGCGTTGATATCCTTGTGACAAACGCCGGTGGCCCGCCGCCTGGTCTGTGGTCGGACTGGGACCGCGAGGATTTCATCAAGGCGCTGGATGCCAACATGCTGACGCCGATCGCCTTCATGAAGGCGCTGTTGCCGTCGATGATGGACAAGGGTTGGGGCCGCGTGGTCAACATCACCTCGCAATCCGTGCGGGCGCCGATCGCGGTGCTGGGTCTGTCGAACGCGGCGCGCACCGGGCTGACCGGCTATGTGGCCGGAACCGCGCGGCAGGTGGCGCCCTATGGCGTGACGATCAACAACCTGCTGCCGGGCATCCACGCCACCGACCGTGCGGATTCGCTGGATAGTGGCGTCGCGCAGCAAAAGGGAATCTCGCTGGACGAGGCACGGGCCGAACGCGCGGCCACGATCCCGGCGCGGCGCTATGGCGCGCGGCAGGAATTCGGCGCGACCTGCGCGTTTCTGTGCTCGCAACATGCCGGGTTCATCGTGGGGCAGAACATCCTGCTGGACGGCGGGGCGACCAACCTGACGATGTGACCGTGGCGCAGGGGTTTTCGCTGAAGGATCAACTGTTCAACGCGGAAAAGACCCGTTACCTGGCCGGCCTGTTCACGCAGGCCGACGCCGGTTTTGACGGCGACGCGTTCCACGCGCGGGTCATGTCGCGCCTGCCGGAGCTGGAGCTGAAGCAGCGGATCGCGTGGATTGCCGATTGTTTGCATGCGGCCTTTCCCGGCGCGCTGCCCGACGTAGCCCCGGTGATCCTGCGCGCCTTGCCGCCGCCTCTGGATCCGTCCCTTAGCGATGACGATTTCGGTGACTTCATCTTCGCCCCGCTGGGTGACTGGGTGGCGCAGGTCGGCGCGGACCATCCCGACCTGGCACTGGATGTCCTTGCGGAGCTGACCCAGCGGTTCTCGATGGAATGGGCAATCCGGCCCTTTCTGAACAGCCATCCCGATCTGGTGCTGGACCGGATGCAGGACTGGTGTAGGCATTCCAGCTATCACGTCCGGCGGCTGGTCTCCGAAGGCACGCGCCCGCGGCTGCCTTGGGGGCAGGCGGTCGGGCTGGACCTGACCGACCCACTGCCGCTGCTGGATCGGTTGCATTCGGACCCGACGCGCTATGTCACGCGGTCGGTAGCGAACCATCTCAACGACATCACCAAGAAAGACCCTGACCTGGCGCTGAACCGCCTGAAGGCGTGGCATGCCTCGGGCGCGCAAGACACTGACGAGATGCGGTGGATCACCGCACATGCGCTGCGCGGGCTGGTCAAGTCCGGCCATGGCGGGGCGATGGCGCTGCTGGGCTATGATCCCGACGCGCCGCTGGAGGTGGATGTTGCGGTGAATGGCGACGCCCGTATCGGCGGCGTTCTGGAGTTCACCGTCTCGGTTTCAGGCCCCGATGATCAACCGGTATTGATCGACTATATCGTTCATTTTCAGCGATCTGGGGGAAAAATCTCACCCAAGGTTCACAAGCTCAAGCAAGCCAATCTGTCAGATGGCCGCCTGCAGCTGAGCAAGCGGCACAAGCTCAAGGGCGACGCCACCACGTTTCGGCTGGTCCCGGGGCCGCACAGGCTTGAGGTTCAAGTCAACGGCCGTGTCCGCGCGGGCGTGTCGTTCGAGCTGCTGGCATAGGCCTCTCTTGCGCCCGATGGGCCGGGTTGTTATCCCGACGCAAGCCCGATGAATTTGATCGGGAAAAGGCAATTGGGGTCCGTCGGTGGCAATCAACACAGCTCCTCCGCGATTGGAAATCCGCAATCTGGTCTGCCGGTTCGGCGGGCGCACGGTGGTGGATGATGTCTCGCTGACCGTTCAGGCGGGGCAGGTGACCTGTCTGCTGGGCCCGTCGGGCTGCGGCAAATCCACCACGTTGCGGGCGATCGCCGGGGTCGAGATGCAGGAGTCCGGCGAGATCTATGTCGACGGCAAGCTGATCTGCGACACCGTGTTCCGTGTGCCGCCCGAACGGCGCGAGATCGGGCTGATGTTCCAGGACTTCGCCCTGTTCCCGCACCTGAGCGTGGCCGACAACGTGGCCTTCGGCCTGAAGGGCGGCAAGGACGAGAAACGCGCCCGCGTCGAGGAGTTGTTGGGCAAGGTGGACCTGCTGCGCTATGTCGACGGGTTTCCTCATCAGTTGTCGGGGGGCGAGCAACAGCGGGTCGCGCTGGCCCGTGCGCTGGCGCCGCGTCCCCGGATCATGCTGATGGACGAGCCGTTCTCGGGCCTCGACAACCGTCTGCGCGATGGCATCCGCGACGAGACGCTGGCCATCCTCAAGGAAGAGGACGCCGCCGTGCTGCTGGTCACGCACGAGCCCGAAGAGGCCATGCGCATGGCGGACGAGATTGCACTGATGCGGCGCGGCAGGATCGTGCAGCAGGGCGCGCCCTACAACGTGTATACCCGGCCGGTCGACAAGGCGGCGGTGGCATTCTTCAGCGATGTCAACGTGTTGCGGTCACAGGTGAATGGGGCGCTGGCGGAAACGCCATTCGGACAGTTCCTGGCGCCGGGCATCCCCGACGGCACCAATGTCGAGATCGTGTTCCGCCCGCAGCATGTGCGGCTGGATTTCGACCGCAACGGCAAGGGGCCGCTGCCCACCGCCACCGACGGCGTTCCGGCCCGCGGCGTGGTCGAGCGGGCGCGGTTCCTGGGCAACGAAAGCCTGATCGAGTTTCGCATGGACTATGACGGTTCGATCCTGAAGGTCACCGTGCCCAACGTGTTCGTGCCCAATCCGGGTCGGGTGATGTGGCTGACCATCCGCCGCGACAAGTGTTTCGTTTTTCCGGCCTGACCGCCCTGCGCCGTCGATTTCCCCGCAAGTGGTGCGCGAATGCCGCAGAAAGGGCCGAGGCGTCGCTTGCCGCGTTCGGTGGCTGCGTCTATCAAGGGCCAAACGCGGGGGCACAGCAGGCAGATGCGCATACTTCTGACGAATGATGACGGGATAAACGCGCCGGGGCTGATGACGCTGGAGGCGATCGCTGCAGATCTGGCCGGGCCCGAGGGCGAGGTCTGGGTCGTGGCGCCTGCTTTCGAGCAGTCGGGGGTGGGCCATTGCATCAGCTATACCCATCCGATGATGATCGCCAAGCTAGGCGAGCGTCGGTTCGCCGCCGAGGGCTCGCCCGCCGACTGTGTTCTGGCCGGGCTGCACGAGGTGATGAAGGACGCCCGGCCCGATCTGGTCCTGTCCGGGGTGAACCGGGGCAACAATTCGGCCGAGAACACGTTGTATTCCGGCACCATCGGCGGCGCGATGGAGGCCGCCTTGCAGGGCATACCCGCGATTGCCCTGTCGCAGTATTTCGGGCCGCGCAATCTAGGGCTCGAGGATCCGTTCCAGGCCGCGGCGCGTCACGGCGCCGACCTGGTGCGGCGCATCCTTGCGGCCACGCCGCCCGAGCAGGAAGACTACCGGCTGTTCTACAACGTGAATTTCCCGCCCGTTCCCGCCGACGAGGTGCTGGGTACCCGCGTCGTGCGCCAGGGCTTTCGGCGCGACACGCATTTCTCGGTCGAGCCGCACACCTCGCCTTCGGGGCGGCGGTTCCTGTGGATCAAGGGCGGCTATCAGCACAACCCCACCGCGCCCGGCACCGACGCGGCGGCCAATCTGGAAGGTTACATCTCGGTCACGCCGATGCGGGCCGATCTGACGGCGCATGACGCGCTTGACGCTTTGAAGACAATCGAATGACTGGACCGGACCCGGAAACCAAGATGCAGTTCCTGTTTGCCCTGCGCTCGCGCGGGGTGACGGATGCGCGCGTTCTGGACGCGATGGAGCAGATCGACCGTGGCAGGTTCGTCCGCGGCCTGTTCGCGGAACGGGCCTATGAGGACACGCCGCTGCCGATTGCCTGCGGTCAGACGATCAGCCAGCCCTCGGTCGTTGGGCTAATGACGCAGGCGCTGCAGGTCACGCCGCGCGACAAGGTGCTCGAGGTGGGCACCGGGTCGGGCTATCAGGCGGCGGTTTTGGCCAAGCTGGCACGCCGGGTCTACACGGTCGAGCGCCACAAGCGCCTGGTGCGCGAAACCGGAGAACTGTTTCGCGAGTTGGGGCTGACCAACATTACCGCGATGCATTCGGACGGATCCTTTGGATTGCCCGAACAGGCCCCCTTTGACCGGATCATCGTGACCGCCGCCGCCGAGGACCCGCCCGGGCCGCTCTTGGCGCAGTTGAAAATCGGCGGTATCATGGTGTTGCCCGTGGGGCAGTCGGATGCGGTGCAGGCCCTGATCCGGGTCACCAGAACCGAGTCCGGCTTCGACTATGACGAATTGTTGCCCGTCCGATTCGTGCCCTTGTTGGAGGGGCTTGGCAGGGACGAAGCGTAGAAGCCGTAGCAAAAAGGGCGCCAGAACCCCGGCAAACAGGGGCAGGTGTTGAGGACAGAGACATGAGAGCAGTTTCCAGGTCAGTCTTGGGTCGTGGCGCGTCGGCGCTGGCCACGGTGGCGGTGCTTGCCGGGTGCGAGGGGCCGCTGGATTACGATTTGCGGGGTCAGGTCGGCGGGTTTTCGACCACCCCGGCCGCCTTGTCGGCCACAGCAGACCGCCCGGCGCCCGATGCGCGCGGGGTGATCACCTATCCCACCTACCAGGTGGCGGTGGCCCGGCGGGGCGATACGGTCGGCACGGTCGCGGCGCGGGTTGGCCTGCCCGAGGCCGAACTGGCCCGGTTCAACGGATTGCTGCCCAGCGACCAACTGCGCGAGGGCGAGGTTCTGGCCTTGCCCCGGTCGGTCGGGGCCGGGGCGGGCAATGTCGATATCGCCTCGATCGCAACGACGGCCATCGATCAGGCGCCGGATACCGGCGGCGTGCGTGTCTCGACGCTGGAACCGGTCAAACCTGCGCCGGTCACCTCGACGGACGAGCCGATCCGCCACAAGGTCAAGCGCGGCGAGACGGCCTATACCATTTCCCGCCTGTACCAGGTGCCGGTGGATGCGCTGGCCGAATGGAACGGCCTGGGCCCCGATTTCACCGTGCGCGAGGGGCAATACCTGCTGATTCCAGTCAAGGACCAGGCCGCGCCGCGACAAGCGGCCGTGCCCGCGGCAACGGCGGTGACCGAGCCGGGGCAGGGGTCTCCGACACCCACGCCGCCCAGTGCCACCCAGCCCCTGCCGGATGAAAAGATCGCACCGCCGGCCCCCGCGCCGGACGTGACCGCCGAGGCGCCGACCCAGACCAGCGCTTCGGCCCTGGCGATGCCGGTCACCGGCAAGATCATCCGGCCCTATGCCAAGGGCAAGAACGAGGGGATCGATATTGCCGGCAGCCCCGGCACACCGGTCAAGGCCGCCGAGGCCGGCACCGTGGCCGCGATCACGGCCGATGCCGACCAGATCCCGATCATCGTGGTCAAGCACAGCAACGATCTGCTGACGGTCTATGCGAATGTCGAGGGGATCTCGGTTAAGAAAGGCGACCGGGTCAGCCGCGGCCAGAGCATTGCCAAGCTGCGCGGCGGCGAAAACGCCTATGTGCATTTCGAGGTGCGCGAAGGCTTTGAGTCGGTGGATCCGGAAACCTATCTGCGCTGAAAATTCGGCGTGATCTTTCGGGGCTGACGGGCATCAGGCGGTCGGGTCGTAATCGGCCAGCCGCTTTCCGGGCTCATCGGCAAAGATCTCGGGCAAGGGCGTGACGCTTTCGATTAGGTCAATGCGGAACACGCGGAAGGCATCGCGCAGCTCGCACCAGGCGGTCAGGGTCCAGACCCTGCCCCAGTATTCCATGTGCAAGGGGCGGATTGTGCGTTCGGTCAGGGTTCCGTCGATGCGCCGGTAGGTCAGCCGCAGTTTCTGGCGCGATTTGATGGCCGCTCGGATCGGCGCCATATGCGCCAGCCCGCGCGCGGCATCGGCAAAGGGATAGACGGCGAATTTCCACGCATCCGCCTCGGCCACCACCTGGGTGGGCAGTACTGCGTCGATCTTGGCGGCCAACGACTCGGCGGCGGCCTTCAGGTCGGGGTCGGCGGCCTCGGCCACGATCGCCATGCCGAGGTTCAGGGCCTCAAGCTCGGCCGGGCTGAGGTTCAGCGGGGGCAGGGTGATCTGCTCGCGCACCATGTAACCCACACCGCGTTCGCCCTGGACGGGAACGCCCGAAGCCACCAGTGTGTCCATATCGCGATAGATCGTGCGGACCGAAACCTCGAGCCGGTCCGCGATGTCCTGCGCGCGGTGCAGTTTGCCGTCGCGCAGGATCTGGATGATGTCGAACAGGCGGTCAGTGCGGCGCATGACACGCCGTCCGGACCGCGATCAGGCGGTCATGTTCCATAGCACTTTCTCATGGCGCATCTGGATGCTGGCGGGGTCGATCGCCGCCATCAGACCGGCGGCAAAATCCTGCTGTGGGAACTGCGCTGCGGCGTCCTGTGCGGCCTTCATGTCGGTCCAGATGACATAATCGGTCCAGCGGCCATCCTCGCCCTGGCTCAACTGTCGGTGGGCAAAGCCGCGAGCCGCGCGCACGAAGGCCTCGGTCGTCTGGCTGAGCCTGACGAACTCTTCCGGCGTGGTGCCATCAGCGAGGGTGAAGGTGACGATTTCAGCAACATGGGTCATGTGAGTCTCCGTTGACCAGGTTTCGATGCCCTGTTCCTAGTCGTCTGCAACTGACATAAACCTGTCAGTTGAAAATTGCCAGCCCGCAAAAACCACATGAGCGGCCCGGATTTGAACGCGGATTTGACTTGCGTCACTTTTTTCGATGGCCCGGTGGGCGTAGACACGAAGTCAGATCACATTCCCGGCGCGTTGCGCCGACGTAGAAGGAGAAGAGACATGCTCAACAATATCGGCCTTCCCGGCCTCCTGCTGATCGCCGTCGTGGTGCTGGTGCTGTTTGGCCGCGGCAAGATCAGCTCGTTGATGGGTGAGGTGGGCAAAGGCATCACCGCATTCAAGAAAGGCGTAAAGGAAGGCGGCGAGGAGATCGAACAGGACGCGTCTGAGCTGGCCAAGGACGTCACGCCCGAGACCGACAAAGACAAGGTCTGATCGCCCATGTTTGATCTGGGCTGGACCGAGCTGCTGGTCATCGGCATCGTTGCCCTGATCGTCGTGGGGCCCAAGGACCTGCCGGTTCTGTTCCGCAATGTCGGACGGTTCATCGGCAAGGCCCGTGGCATGGCGCGCGAATTTTCAAGCGCCATGAACGAGGCGGCCGACCAGGCGGGCGTGAACGATATAAAGAAAGGTCTGGACGCGGCCACCAACCCGGTGGGCAGTGCGATGGATGGCGTCAAGCAGGCCGCGCAGGACATGGCCAAGAGCATGGACCCGACCAAGTTCGACCCTGACAGCGAAACCGGCAAACTGGCCGCTGAACGGGCCGAGCAGGCCAAGAAGATCCAGGCTGCCACCGCCCGTGCCGCCGCCGAGCGCAAGGCGAAAGAAGCCGCCGAGGCCCTGGCCAAGGCCGAAGAGGCCGAAGCCGCGCTGAAAACCGAAGGCAAGACATGAGCAAGACCGACGAGATCGAGGATACCTCGGCCCCCCTGATCGAGCATCTGGCCGAGTTGCGCACGCGTCTGATCCACAGCGTCGTGGCGTTTTTGATCGGTATGATCATCTGTTTCACGGTTGCCACGCCGATTTTCAACTTTCTGACCCAGCCCCTGTGCGATGTTCTGTCCGAGCGCGGACAGGACTGCGACCTGATCTTCATTTCGCCGCAGGAGGGCTTCTTCGTGGCGATCAAGGTCTCGCTCCTGGGTGGGTTCATTCTGGCCTTTCCGTATATCGGCATGCAGATGTGGCGGTTCGTGGCGCCGGGGCTCTACCGGTCCGAGAAGAACGCCTTCCTGCCATTCCTGCTGGCCTCGCCCTTCATGTTCCTGCTGGGCGCGAGCTTTGCCTTTTACGTGGTCACCCCGCTGGCCTATGACTTCTTCCTTGGATTCCAGCAATTCGGGGCCGAGGGTGAGGCTGTCGCCGAAGGCGCATCCGCGCCGCTGAGCGTGGTGTTCCAAGGTTCGGCGCAGGAATATCTGAACCTGACGATCAAGTTCATCGTGGCCTTCGGTCTGTGCTTCCAGCTTCCGGTTTTGTTGACCCTGATGGGCAAGGCCGGGCTGGTCAGCGCCGAAGGTTTGGGCGCGGTGCGCAAATATGCCGTGGTGGGCATTCTGGTTCTGGCCGCCATCGTGACCCCGCCGGACGTGATCACCCAGATCATTCTGTTCGTTGTGGTCTACGGCCTGTACGAGATTTCGATCTTCCTGGTGGCCCGGGTCGAGAAAAAGCGCGAAGAACAGCTGCGGGCCGACGGCTATTATGACGATGAAGAAGCAGCCGATGACGAGCTGATGGCAGAGTTTGAGGCCGAAGACGACAAGTAAACCCGAGCAGTGAATGGGGAAGGGCGCGCCTTGACGGGTGCGCCCTTTCTTCATCCGGGTCTTGTTGGCGGCCCATGAACGTGGTTGAAATCGGCCGCAAGACTTCGGAGGACCCATGGACGACCAAGCCCTGAACCGCATTGCCGACGCATTGGAACGCATGGCCCCGGCGCCGCTGGCTGCGCCTGATTTCTCGGCCGCCCCCGCTTTTGTCTGGCACATTGCGCCCGACCGGCTGGAGCCGGTGCACCATGTCAACCGCGTCGATCTTGACCTGCTGGTGGGCATCAACCGGTCGCGCGATACGCTGTTGGACAACACGCGCCGCTTCGCGGCCGGGTACAAGGCAAACAACGCGCTGTTGTGGGGTGCCCGCGGTATGGGCAAGTCCAGCCTTGTCAAGGCGGTGCACGGCACCCTTCAGCCCGAGTTTCCCGACCTGAAGCTGGTTGAGCTTCAGCGCGAGGACATGGGCTCGGTCGCGCGGTTGCTGAACCACCTGCGCGCTGCACCTTTCCGGTTCATCCTGTTCTGCGACGACTTGTCGTTCAGCCATGACGATCAGCACTACAAGTCGCTGAAGGCCGTACTGGATGGCGGGATCGAGGGTCGGCCCGAAAACGTGGTGTTCTATGCCACGTCGAACCGCCGCCACCTGATGCCGCGCGACATGATCGAGAACGAACGCTCGAGCGCGATCAACCCGTCCGAGGCAGTCGAGGAAAAGGTTTCGCTGTCCGACCGGTTCGGCTTGTGGCTGGGGTTTCACCCCTGCGATCAGGACGAATACCTTGCGATGATCGACCGGTATTGCGCGGCTTATGGCGTCAGCGTCGATGCCGACGCTCTGCGGGCCGAGGCGATCGAATGGCAGGCCACGCGCGGCGCGCGTTCGGGCCGGGTGGCGTGGCAGTTCTTTGTCGATCTGGCGGGCCGGCAGGGCGTCCATATCGAATGAAAACGGCGCCCGTCATGGGGGCGCCGCTGCAACTTGCAAGGGATCTGGCCGAACGGTCTCAGCCCAGCATGGATAGCAGGCGCGCGGCCTCGTCCGAGGGGCTGGCCAGCTTCGACCGATCCTCACCCGGGAAGAAACGCGCGCGCAGGGCTGTGGCCATAGGCCTGGGCTGCAGAACATGAACCTTTGGCCCGGTGCGCACGGTTTCGGCGGCCCAGCTGCGCGCCATGGCAATCTGCGCAGCCTTGGTTGCGCCATAGGTGGCGCAGAACTTCTCGCCGGCACGCGGGTCGTCAAAGAACACCGCCTGTCCAGCCTCACCCAACAGGGGCGCGACATAGGGAATCAGAACCGAAGTCGCGGAGGCGTTCACGTCCACGGATTTCTGCCAATCCTTGGGGTCGATGAAATTCGCAGGCGTCAGCGGTGCGGTGTGGATGGCCGTGTGCAGCCACAGGTCCAGCTTGCCCCAGCGGTCATGGATGCCGCGGCACAGTGTGGCCATGGCATTGGGGTCGGCGATATCCATCGGCGCCAGGGTGGCCGCGCCTCCTTGGGACTTGATGCGGTCATCCAGATCTTCCAGCCCGCCTGTGGTGCGGGCAACGGCGACGATGTGGTATTCGGGTGCCAGCGCCTCGGCCAGGGCGGCTCCCAGCCCACGCGACGCGCCGGTAACAAGGGCAATTTTGGTCTGATCGGTCATGCGCGGGGTTTGAACCCAAGCGCGCAGCCCGTCAAGCCCGGATCAGCTTCCGGGGATGGCGATGCGCTGGGTCCGGCCGCTTTGTCGCAGTATGATGCCGTCCTTGTCGATGGCCACGATCGTGCCCGAACCAAAGCGGCTGCCTGTCTTGACCTCTTTAACCCGTCCCGACGATGAGCGCATCAGGGCGCGCATGTCGTTCTGCGGGCCAAAGACGCCCAGGACGGTCGTACCATTCTTGCTGAGCGCGCCCTTCTGCGTGGCCGCGCTGTCGACTCGGGGATTTGCCATGTGAACTGGCCGGCCCGGTGGCCCGGCCTCCGTGTGGTTGCGTGAGTGAGCAGCCGGCTGGCTAGCAGAGCCAAAGGGGAAGGAAAAGCCGGTGCAGCAGCTTTCGGCCATCTTTTGCCACGCGGACCGGGGCCATGAAAAAAAGGGGCCCTGCGGCCCCTTGGAGAAGTCTCTGAATTCCGGCCTTATTCGGCCGCCGGTTGCATCTTGAACCCTTGTTCAACCATATCCGCCGGAGTGACGGGATACTCGCCCGAGAAGCATGCATCGCAGTATTGTGGGCATTCTTTGCTGCGACCCTGCGATTCGCCGACCGCCCGGTACAACCCGTCCAGCGAGATGAACCGGAGGCTGTCGACCGCCAAATGCTTGGTCATCTCTTCCTCGGTCATCGTGGCGGCCAACAGCTTTTCGCGCTGTGGCGTGTCCACGCCGTAGAAACAGGGCCAGGCCGTGGGAGGCGAGGCGATGCGGAAATGCACCTCTTTCGCACCGGCATCCAGGATCATTTCCTTGATCTTGCGGCTGGTTGTGCCGCGCACCACCGAGTCGTCGACCAGAATCACCCGCTTGCCCTCGATCAGGGCGCGGTTCACGTTCAGCTTGAGCCGCACGCCCATGTTGCGGATTTGCTCGGTGGGTTCGATGAAGGTGCGGCCCATGTACTGATTGCGGATGATACCCATTGCATAGGGGATGCCGGACTCCAGCGAGTACCCAATGGCCGCTGGTGTGCCGCTGTCGGGCACGGGGCAGACCAGATCCGCCTCGACCGGGCTTTCCTTGGCCAGCTCGCGTCCGATGGCCTCGCGGGTCTCATAGACCGAGCGTCCACCCAGAATCGAGTCTGGGCGCGAGAAGTAGACATGCTCGAAGATACAGAACTTGCTGGGTTGTCGGCGGAACGGGAAGTGGCTTTCAACGCCGTTCTGGGCATTGATAACCACCATTTCGCCGGGCTCAATCTCACGCAGGAATTCAGCACCGATGATGTCCAGCGCGCAGGTTTCCGAAGCCAGGCACCAGCCATCGCCGATTTTGCCCAAAACCAGCGGGCGTACACCCAGGGGGTCGCGTACCCCGATCAGCTTGGTGCGGGTCATGGCCACGACCGAGAAGGCGCCCTCGACCCGGCGCAGCGCGTCCTCCATCCGTTCTGGGATGTTGCGCTGCAACGACCGCGCCATCAGGTGGATGATGCATTCGCTGTCGGACGAGCTCTGGAAGATCGAGCCGCGCTCGATCAACTCGCGCCGCAGGGCGTTGGCGTTGGTGATGTTGCCATTGTGCGCAATCGCAGCGCCGCCCATGGCGAACTCGCCGAAAAACGGTTGAACGTCGCGGATTGCGGTCTGGCCCTTGGACCCGGCCGTGGAATAGCGCACATGCCCGATGCCGATCGGACCGGGCAGGCTTTCGATGATGTCGGACGAGGTGAAATTGTCGCGCACATAGCCAAACCGGCGGGCCGAGTTGAAGCCAAGCTGCGGGTCGTGGGTGACGATCCCGCCGGCCTCTTGCCCACGATGCTGCAGGGCGTGCAGCCCCAAAGCGATGAAACTTGCGGCATCCTGGACGCCGACGACACCGAAGATCCCGCATTCCTCGCGGAGTTTGTCGTCATCGAACGGGTGGGCGGGGGGCATCTGCGGGCTTGGCAAGACGGGCAGCTCCGATTCCGTTGCGGGTTGGCCCTCACATAATGCCTAAACCCGCGCATGTCATCAAAGGATCACAAATCGTTTTGCCGCAGCGCGGTTTTGGGGTTCAATGATGTGCGGAAATATCGCCACCGCAGGTGTTCCGAGGAGTGCTGGCCTGCGGTCCCAAGCCAAGATGGAGGTGGGCATGTGGCAAGGCCGACCCGGACCCAAGAAGGAAGAACGCGTCAAGCGAAGGTGTCATCGGTGCCGCGGAATGGGACGCGCGCCTTGTCAGATCTGCATGGGCAAAGGTGAGGTTCTGAAAGGCCGCGATCACCTCGGTCGGCCGCAATTCAGTCGTTGCGATGGCTGTTTCGGCCTGAAGACATCGCGCTGTTCGGTTTGTGGTGGCGAAGGGTTCGTCTGACCGGCAAAAAGAAAAAGCCCGGCCAGGGCCGGGCTTGGTCTGCAATTCCGGGTAGCCGTTATTGACCCTGCGAATCCGCGGTGCACGTTGCCACCAGTTGTTCGTATTGCGTGGTGACCCAGCCCAGAGCGGCCTCGGGGTTCTGCTCTTCGATCTTGTCGCTGAACTGTTCGAACACCTTGGCCGAGCGGCTTTCATCCACGATCGTGTAGGACTGACCGGTCATGACGGTGTCATAGACAAAAAAGGCAATGGCCACCAGCAGGATACCGCGCGCGATGCCGAAGAAGAACCCCAGCGCCTGATCCAGCCCTCCCAGCGCCGACCGCTGCACCAGCGACGAAAACAGTGGGGTAAAGATACTGACCACGATCAGGGCCACGGCGAACACGGCGGCGAAACCGGTGATGACCGACAACTCGCAGCTGTCGCGCAGGAAATCCCCGACCACCGGGATTTCCTTGACCAGCGGCACCGCCTGCGGCGCAAAGATGAAGGCCAGTACGGCCGCGGCAACCCATCCGGCGATGGCCATCACCTCGCGCATGAACCCGCGTGAATAGGCCAGGATGCCCGACAGCACGACGATCAGGGCAACGACCCCGTCAATGATTGTAAAACCTTCCATGGCCCTCGCCTGTTCGTTTTTCTGCCCCTCGTGGCGCGAGCTTAACCTGCTCCGAAGGTTTCGCCAACAAACCCGGCCAGATCAGAGGGTCGGGTGAGTGTCAGACCTGCCACAGTGCCGGTTTTGCCACCTGCCGGAGCAATTGCCGATGTGAAACCAAGTTTTTGCGCTTCTTTCAACCTGTTTTCGGTTTGCGGTGCGGGTCTAAGTGCCCCGGATAGAGAGATTTCTCCGAAAACCACGGTGTCGGCGGGCAGGGGGGTGTCCTCGCGCGCGCTCAGCAGAGCGGCTGCCACGGCGAGGTCGGCTGCGGGCTCGCTGATCTTCAGGCCCCCGGCCACGTTCAGATAGACGTCGAGCCCCGCAAAGGGGATGCCGCAGCGCGCTTCGAGCACGGCGAGGATCATCGCAAGCCGTCCGCTATCCCAGCCGACGACGGTGCGGCGGGGCTGTGAGTGGGGCGAGGGCGCGACCAGCGCCTGCAGTTCGACCAGAACCGGCCGGGTGCCCTCGATGCCTGCGAAAACGGCCGAGCCGGGGCTGGGCGTGCCGCGTTCCGATAGGAAAAGGGCCGAAGGGTTGGTGACCTGCGCCAGACCTTTCCCAGTCATCTCGAATACGCCGATCTCGTCAGCGGGGCCAAATCGGTTCTTGACCGCGCGCAGGATACGGAACTGGTGGCCGCGCTCGCCCTCGAAATAGAGGACGGTATCGACCATGTGTTCGACCACGCGGGGGCCGGCGATCTGGCCTTCCTTGGTGACGTGGCCGACCATGATGATGGATACGCCGTGGCGCTTGGCAAAGCTGGTCAGTTCATGCGCGGCGGCGCGGACCTGGCTGACCGATCCAGGCGCGCTGTCGACATTGTCCGCCCACATGGTCTGGATCGAGTCGATGATGGCAAGGCCGGGTTTCTCGGCCTCAAGCGTGGTCAGGATGTTGCGCAGGTTGGTCTCGGCGGCCAGTTGCACCGGCGCGTCTTCAAGCCCCAGACGGCGCGCGCGCATGCGGACCTGCGCACTGGCTTCCTCGCCCGAGACATAAATGGTTTTCAGCCCCGACCGGGCAAAGCGCGCGGCAGCCTGCAGCAGCAGGGTGGATTTGCCGATGCCCGGATCGCCGCCCACCAGCAGTGCCGAGGCCGGGACCAGCCCGCCGCCCAAGACACGGTCCAGTTCCTCGACACCGCAGACTGTGCGGGGGGGCGGGGCCTCCTCGGTAGAGAGGTCAGTCAGGGTTACAGCTTGGCCGCGCTTGCCGCCCAGAGATTTTTTGGCTGGGCCAGCCGACAGCGGGGTTTCCTGGACAATGGTGTTCCACTCGCCACAGCCGTCGCAGCGCCCGGACCAGCGGGTATGCGAGGCGCCACAGGCCGAGCAGGTAAACGTCGTCATCTTTGCCATGGAACCTTTGGTGCCCGAGGATGGAAGGTTCTTCAAGCCCCCGTGGCCCGAAAGCCGAACGGGCGAGCCGCGGCGTCAGGCCCGGCGGGCCATCCTTCACGGCGGGTGCTGGTGCACTTGGGGGGCGTTCTATTCAGCAGCCCGCGGGGGCATGGCGATGACACTCGTGGCAGTCGGGTCGCTGTCGTCGGGTGGGGTCTGCAATTGGGCGGACAGCTCGGGCAGGAGTTCGAACAATTCGTCGCGCAGGCGGGTCAACTGGGACTTGGCTATCGATTCCTCGATCTCGATGTCGCGCGTCCACTGGCGCAGCTCGTGCTGGATCGTCTGGGCCTCTTCGATCCGCTGCTGGAACTGCGCGACCTCTTCCTGCCGCTGTTGCAGGAACGCCCGCGCCCGCGCGACCTTGGCCGCGCCATAGGTCTCGGCCAGTTCGTGGCTGACCTGGCTCATCTGTGCAGCCAGTTCCAGGACTTCGGGCTCGAGCGTTTGCAGGTCGGGATGGTCGCGCAGGAAAGCCATGCGTTCCTTGACCGCGTCGAATTCCGAGGCCAGCGCAAACACGCCGCTGCGGTCGGCGGCATGGGCGATCTGATAGGCATCGACCACGTCTTGCATCTGCAGCGAGAACTTCCGATGCGCATTTTCCAACGCCATCATGCGCGCGCTGGAGGGCAGATAGAAAGCGAGCATCAGAACCAGAGCGGTCAGGCCGATCTGGATGTAGGCGCCTGCGTTCGGGATGTCCTGTCCGCCCAATCCAGCCTGCATCGTCAGCCAAGGCCAGACATTCACGGCGGCAAGCATGGTGGCGGATACGGCAAACAGGGCGGCGGCGCAGATCAGGAAAAAAGTCAGTCGAAGGAATACGTTTTGGAAATGAATTGAAATCGAATTGAGGGCGGCCATGGCAGTCCTACTCCTTTTGAAACCGGCAAAACCGGGCCCGGGCGGAGTATCCATCAAACGTGCAAGACGGTCCGCGTCGGACCCTGAAACAAAAAACGACTTGGCTGCTCGAATGCTGGCCATCATAGCCAGAAATGCGTTTTCAATCAATCAGGTCCGGGGATTTCGTGAACCACGTTTCACTTCGGTAACGTAGCCCAGCGCGATTGAGGCAAGGATGCAGCCAGTGAACAGGTACAGACCCCACGCTGTTTCGATCGTTGCGTAGGAAATGCCCTTGGCCAAGGTGATGTAAAGCGCGATGAGGAAGATATCGGCCATGGCCAGCTTGCCCATGATGTTCAGCGCGGGTTGGACACGTGGGTCCAGCAGGTCCCATTGGACCAGCGCGGTGCCGATGGTTTTGATGTACGGGGCGAACAGGGCAAAGACGGTAACGACCAGCGCGAGGAAGATGTCTGATTTCCAGAGGGATTGAAGGCCGGTGATGACGCTGATCTCGCTGAGGCCGAAGATCGGCAGCAGGCCCGCGCGCATCAGCGGGGCGAACCACGCGATGGGGTAGAGGATCAGCAGCGAGAGGGTGGCGAGGCGGAGGGTCATTCGTTCGTCTTCGGTTGCCAACGTCTTTTTTCGACATTCAACTTGGACAAAACAGTATCGGCAATAGCGATAAGTGCGATTGCGTCAGGTAGGCTGTGGCCGCCGAGTATGGGGTATCTGGACATAAACGGTCGATCGTAGACACGGTCAAATAAGTCCACATGAATGTGATGCCGCCGATAAGCTTCTGCTAACTCCTGGATGTCCATGGAGTTGTTTGCTTCCTGGATTTCTTTTGGAACACTTAGATTTTGCAGTTGGGCTTCGATGCGCTTTTCTAGGTCGTAGTCGTCTAGTTTCAGAAAGAGTTTTGAAATGCTGTGAGTTTTAGGTGGAACTGTTGAACGACAAGCAATCAAACCCTTCAATGAAGTTTCAAGAGCTACGCCCAGCAATTGCGAAAGCGGATGAAAAATTAGTGCTAGGTCCCAATGGAATCGGTTCTTGTTTTCGAATTCGGATTCCCACAGAATTTTTGCTGCCTGCAGATACTTCTCAGATATAGCAGCAAAAAGGATAGGGCTCGTCGACTCGCGGTTCTTCCCCAGCTCAGTCACCGCACCGCCTCAATCGGCCCTTCCGCACTCCCACTGATGAACTGCTCGACAAAAGGATCACCCGAGGAATCCATCTGGCTGACCGGACCGGTCCACTGGATCACCCCGTCATGCAGCATCGCCACGTTGTCGGCGATCGCGCGGACGGAACTCATGTCGTGGGTGATGGTCATTGCGGTGGCGCCCATCTCGGTCACGATTTCGCGGATCAGATCGTTAATGACGCCCGACATGATCGGGTCCAGCCCCGTGGTGGGCTCGTCGAAAAAGATGATCTCGGGCTCGGCGGCGATGGCGCGGGCCAGGCCCACGCGTTTCTGCATGCCGCCCGACAGCTCGGAGGGGTACAGATCGGCCACATTGGCGCGCAGGCCAACGCGGCGCAGCTTGTCGATGGCGATCTCGCGGGCCTCGTGTGCCGGGCGCTTGAGCGAGCCGCGCAGCAGACGAAAGGCCACGTTCTGCCAGACGGGCAGGGAATCGAACAGAGCGCCGCCCTGGAACAGCATTCCAAACCGAGCCAGAAAGGCATCGCGGTCGCCGGTTTCGGCATCCTGACCATCGACATAGATCTTGCCGCTGTCGGGCTTGATCAGGCCCAGGATGCATTTCAGCGCCACCGATTTTCCGGTGCCCGACCCCCCGATGATGACCATTGAGGTGCCCGTGGGAATTTCCAGGTTCACGCCCCGCAGAACATGGTTGTCGCCAAAGGCCTTGTGTACGTTCTCCAACCGGATCATAGCGAGAAGAACACCCCTGTCAGAACGAAGTTGGCGGCCAGGATCAGCACGGCCGCGGCCTCGACCGAGCTTTTGGTCGCGCGGCCCACGCCCTGGGCGCCACGGCCTGAGTGCATGCCGTAGTAGCAGCCCATGATGGCGGCGATTACCCCGAAGGCCGCCCCTTTGACCAGCGACGACAGAATGTCGAGCGGTTCCAGAAAATCGACCGTATTCTTCAGATAGGCCGCCGGGTTGAAGCCCAGGTTCTGCGTGGCCACGGCATAGCCGCCCGCGATGCCGATGATGTCACCCACCGCCACCAGTACCGGCAGGGTGATCAGTGCGGCCAGAACGCGCGGGGCGGTCAGGTATTTCATCGGGTGGGTCGACAGGGTGACCAGCGCGTCGATCTGCTCGGTCACTTTCATCGTGGCAATCTCGGCCGCGATCGACGAGGTGACGCGCGCCGCGATCATCAGGCCGACCATGACAGGACCCAGCTCGCGCACCATGCCGATCGCGACGATCTGGGGCACCACGGCCTCGGCATTGAAACGCGCGCCGCCGGCATAGATCTGCAGCGCCAGTGCCCCGCCGGTGAAGATGGTGGTCAGCCCAACGACCGGCAAGGACAGCCAGCCGATGTTCAGCAGGGCCACGCCGAATTCACGCGGGTAGAAGGGCGGGCGAAAGATGTGCGACACCGCATCCAGAGCAAACAGCGCCACGCGGCCGAAGGCGGCCAGCAGGTTCAGGACCGCGCGGCCCAGTTCGCCAAGCCATGCGATCGGGTTCATTCGACGTAGCCCCGCGAATAGCGGCTGCCGAGTGAGGTCAGGATCTCGTACCCGATGGTGCCCGCGGCCTCGGCCAGGTCGTCCACCGTCTGGTGGCCGTTGAGAATGCGCAGACGTTCCGGCGTGTGCGGCAGGTCGGTCACGTCAACGGTGATCAGATCCATCGAGATGCGTCCCACGACCGGGCAGGGCAGGTCACCGGCGAAGGTGTCGATGCCGCCGCCGATGGCGCGGTGGAGCCCGTCGGCATAGCCCGCGGCCACCGTGGCGATGCGCGACGGGCGGCGGGCCTTCCAGGTATTGCCATAGCCGACGGTTTCTCCGACGGCCAGATCGCGCACCTGGATTACCGGAAGATCGACGGTGACGACCGGCCTGGCCGCAGCGAAGGGCAGGCCGCCATACAGGCCGATGCCCGGGCGGCACAGGTCGAAATGGTATTCAGGGCCCAGTAGCATGCCACCGGTGGCGGCCAGCGACCGGGGGGCCGAGACGCCCTCGGTCATGCCCCGGAATGCCTCGAGTTGCTGGCGGTTCATCGGGTGGTCGGGTTCGTCTGCGCAGGCCAGGTGCGACATGACCAGCACCGGGTTCAGTGCCTCGGCCCGGTTGCGCAGGGCGGACCAGTCGGCGGGCTCCAGCCCCAGGCGGTTCATGCCCGTGTCCAGTTGCAGGCCGAACGGATGCACCGGCAGCGCCTGGATGTGGCGCTGGAATTGTTCGGGCGAGTTGAGCAGCGGCACCAGGTCGTGATCGCGCAGCAGATCCGCATCGCCTTCCATGTGGCCGGAAAAAACGAAGATCAGAGGCCCGGGACCGATCGCCCGGCGCACGGCGGCGCCTTCCTCGGCCACGGCAACAAAAAACTTGCGGACGCCTTCCTCGGCCAGCGTGCTGGCAACGGGGCCGGCACCCAGACCGTAGGCGTCGGCCTTGACCACGGCGCCGGTCTCGGCATCGGTTTTGGCGTCCAGCGCTCGCCAGTTTCCGGCCAGCGCGTGAAGGTTGATCGTCAAACGTGCGGTACTCATGATCCGTTCATGACATCGCGCCGCACGAGGTCAAGGGGGAATGCGCCACAAATGAGCGGAATCTCCGCGACTTGGGCAGCATGTGGCCGGGCCGCTCCCAAAGGGGGCGCGTTCGACGGCCACCCGCATTGTTCCCCCATCAGGGTCAAAGCCAGCGAATGACCCCGATCGTTCACATGGTCGACTGAGTAGAGGGGGTCAGTAACCCTCGATCTGGGCGCCCTGCTGCCAGGGTTTGACAAGGTTGCCGAACCGGGTGAACTGCGCCTCGAAGGACAGCTCGACCGTGCCGATGGGGCCGTGGCGCTGTTTGCCGACGATGACCTCGGCCTTGCCGTGCAGGCGCTCCATCGCCTGCTTCCATTCTTCCATCTTCTCCAGCTCGTGATCGCCGGGCTTTTCGCGCTCTTTGTAGTACTCTTCGCGGAACACGAACATCACCACGTCGGCGTCCTGCTCGATCGAGCCGGATTCGCGCAGGTCGGACAACTGCGGGCGCTTGTCGTCACGGTTTTCCACCTGACGCGATAACTGCGACAGGGCGATGACGGGGATGTTCAGTTCCTTGGCGATGGCCTTCATGCCCATCGAGATCTCGGCGATCTCGTTCACGCGATTGTCGGACATGCCGCGGCACAGCTGCAGATAGTCGATGACCAACAGGTCCAGCCCATGCGTTCGCTTGAGCCGACGCGCGCGCGCCGCCAGCTGGCTGATCGGCAGAGCCGGCGTGTCGTCGATGAACAGCGGGCAGGCCTCCAGCGCCTTGGCGGCGTCGACGAAACGGCGGAACTCGTCCTCGGTCATGTCGCCCTGGCGGATCTTGTGGCTGGAAATCTCGGACGCTTCGGCCAGGATCCGCCCCGCCAGCTGCTCGGCGCTCATTTCCAGCGAGAAGAAGCCGACGACGCCGCCATCGACCGCCCCTTCGGTGCCATCGGCACGGATGCCGCGCTTGTAGGCCTTGGCCACGTTGAAGGCGATGTTGGTCGCCAGCGAGGTTTTTCCCATCGACGGCCGCCCCGCAAGGATGATCAGGTCGGACGGATGCAACCCGCCCAGCTGCTTGTCCAGATCGATCAGCCCGGTCGAAATCCCGGCCATGCCGCCGCCGCGCTGATAGGCTTCGTTGGTGACGTTCACCGCCTCGGTCACGGCCTTGAGGAACGACTTGAACCCTTGTTCGGTCTGGCCCTGTTCGGACAGCTGGTACAGCTTCTGCTCGGCTTCGACGATCTGTTCCTTGGGTTCGCTGGCCACATCGACCCGCGCCGCCTTGTCCGAGATGTCGCGACCCAGCCGGATCAGCTCGCGCCGGATCGCCAGGTCATAGATCATCTGGGCATAGTCATGCACGGCAAAGGCGCTGATCGAGGCGCCGGCCAGCTTGACCAGATAGGCCGGACCGCCCAGCTCCTTAAGGCCTTCGTCCTCGGCCAGAAAGGATTTCAGCGTCACCGGCGAGGCCAGTGCGTTCTTGGCGATGCGCGCGGCGGCGACTTCATAAATACGGGCATGGACCGGGTCATAGAAATGCTCGGGCCCGATGATCGAGGCGACCCTGTCATACAGGTCGTTGTTGGTCAGGATCGCGCCAAGAAGCTGCTGTTCGGCTTCGATGGAATGCGGCATGGTCTCGGCGTTCTGAATCTGCGCCGCTGCCTGCTCGATACTGCTGATTTCGTTCATTTCGTCCCCGCTGCCTGTCCCGAGGTTCTACACGCAGACCCGCTGTTCAAGCTATCTGGAAATACCTGTGGCTAACTGCGGGTAAAGCCATGGGATAACTTTCCAGACCGTTTGGATGTTATCTTGATTGTCGCCTATTATGTAGGAAACGGTGAAAAAGTCACCAGATATCGGGGTGACTGGTCTGATTCCCTCACAGTTATCCCCATCTCATCCACATTTGACCTAAGACTGTTTGTTGGCCTCCTGCCAGCCGCGCGGGTCGTTCAGGAAGGCTTCGACCCCGTCAAGTGTTTCCGCATCAAAGGCTTGCTGCGCCTTGGCCTCGGCCAGAACGTCCCACCAGGTGCACAGGTGGTGCAACTGCACGCCGTGATCGCCCAGCGTCTTTTCGGTTTCGGGAAAGATGCCATAATAGAAGATCACCGCCGTATGTGCGCAGGTGGCGCCGGTTTCGCGGATCGCGTCCACGAAGGACAGTTTCGAGCCGCCATCGGTGGTCAGGTCCTCGACCAGCAGCACGCGCTGGCCTTCGGTCATGGTCCCTTCGATCCGGGCGTTGCGGCCATAGCCCTTGGGCTTCTTGCGCACATAGGTCATCGGCAGGGCCATGCGTTCGGCCACCATCGCGGCGAAGGGGATGCCCGCGGTTTCACCGCCGGCGATGTTGTCGAAGGCTTCGAACCCGGCATTCCGCATGACTGTGACCGTCAGGAAATCCATCAGGGTCGACCGGATGCGCGGGTACGAGATCAGCTTGCGGCAATCGATATAGGTGGGGCTGGGCAGGCCACTGGCCAGCGTGAACGGTTCGCGTGCGTTGAAATGCACCGCCTTGATCTCCAGCAGCATCCGCGCGGTCAGGCGGGCGATTTCCGTGCTGTCGGGAAAGGAACTGGGGATCATGGCGGGACCTCGGTGCTGAAATGACGTTGCGGGCTGATAGCCTGCCGACCGGCCCGATGTCGAGAGGGGTTGGGGCAAAAGAAAAGCGGACCTCGCAAGAGGTCCGCTTGATGCCCGGATGGGCAGTTGAGGCAGCCAAGGTGGGCTTAGCTGCTCATGTCATAGGCCCGTTCGCCGTGGACCGACAGGTCGAGCCCGTTCGTCTCGGTCTCGGCGTCTACGCGAAGCGGGGTGACAAGCGCAACCACCTTGATCAGCACAAATGTGACAACTGCCGTAAAGGCACCCACGATCACCAGCCCGCCCAGCTGTGCGGTCCAAGCGCCCAGGCCGAAGACGGCGATCATGATGGTGCCGAAAATGCCGCCCACGCCATGCACGGCGAACACGTCCAGCGTATCGTCGATGTTCAGCACGTTGCGGACCACGTTCACCGCCTCTTGGCACAGGATGCCGGCGACCGCGCCGATGATCAGCGCCTGAACCGGATCGACATAACCCGAGGCCGGAGTGATCGAGGCCAGACCCGCGATGGTCCCGGTGACCAGACCGACCAGCGAGGCCTTGCCATACTTGATCCGCTCCCACAGCGCCCAGCTGAGCGATGCGGTGGCGGCCGAGATATGGGTGACCGTCAGCGCCATGGCCGCGCCGCCATCCGCGGCCAGTTGCGAGCCGCCGTTGAAGCCGAACCAGCCGACCCACAGCATCGCGGCCCCGATCATGACGAATCCGGGGTTGTGCGGCGGGGTTGTGCGGTTCTTACGCGGCCCCAGGACCCAAGCGATGATCAGAGCGGCCAGACCGGCGGTTTCGTGCACCACGATTCCACCGGCGAAATCGCGCACGCCGATTTCACCCAGAATGCCGCCATCGGTCAGGATGCCTCCGCCCCAGATCCAATGAACCACCGGCGCATAGCACAGCAGCATCCACAGGCCCGAGAAGACTAGCACGAAGCCAAAGCCCACGCGCTCCACATAGGCGCCGACGATCAGGGCCGGGGTTATGATGGCAAAGGTCATCTGGAAGGCAAAGAACAGCACCTCGGGCAGGGTGCCCGACAGGCTGTCGGCATCGACGCCGTTCAAAAACGCCTTGCCCAGCCCGCCCCACAGGCCCGAACCGCCGTCGCCGAAGGCGATCGAGTAACCCGCGACCAGCCACAGGATGCTCATCAGGCAGGCGATCGCGAAGCAGTGCATGAAAACGCTCAGCACGTTGCGGGCGCGCACCAGCCCGCCATAGAACAGGGCCAGGCCCGGCAAGGTCATGAACAGGACCAGCGCCGTCGCGACGATGATCCAGGCGGTATCGGCTCCGTTCATTGGGCCGTTCTCCTCTTTCCTGAAGCTGCGCCAAGGGGGCGCGGTGTGAGTGACGTGCCGTGGGTTCAACCGAACGGACGTCGAGGAAAAAAGAGGCAGGGTGCGAAAAAGGTGCCTGTTTTGGCGTCCTTTTTCCAATTGGTGACAAAAAGTGCGCCGTATCCGGGCGAGTGCAAAAAATTTAGGCGAGTTCGGAAAGGCCGTTTTCCAGCAGTTTCAGCGCATGATCCCGCGCCGAGCGTCGGACATTGGCGCGGCCTGCGGCGCCGAACTCTACGGTTTCGGTCAGGGTAGGGCGGCCTGTGAGGGCAAGGCCGAAACAGACCCGGCCCTCGGGCTTGAACTCGGACCCGCCGGGCCCCGCGATGCCGGTGATCGAGACCGCAAGCTGCGCCTGGGAATGCGCCAGCGCACCCTCGACCATCTCGCGGGCGACCTCTTCAGAGACGGCACCATGGGCCGCCAAGGTCTCGGCGCGCACGCCCAGCATGTCCTGTTTGGCGGCGTTGGTATAGGTGACGAAGCCTCGGTCAACCACGGCCGAACTTCCGGGAATGTCGGTCAGCGCGGCGGCGACCATACCGCCCGTGCAGCTTTCGGCGGTGGCGATCATGACGTTCAGCGCCTTGGCGCGGTCGAGCAGGTCGGCGACTGTCATAGGCCCAGTACTCCGTGTGCGACCCCGGCCAGGATCAGAACGCCCACGGCCGCGAACACGCCCGCGAACACGTCGTCCAGCATCACGCCCAAGGGGTCGCCGCGCCGGTCGGCCCAGCCGATGGGGCCGGGTTTGGTGATGTCGAATAGGCGGAACAACAAAAACGCGGCGATCCAGCCCGGCCACAGGGCGGTGACCGCGATGTCATGTGCCCAAGCCGGATAGGATACGGCCCAGATTGCGATGAACTGGCCGGCGACCTCGTCGATGACGATCTCCGAGGGGTCGTGATCGTCCTGCCCGGCGGTCATGACGCTGGTGGCCCAGGTGCCGGCCACAAAGACGGCGACGGTTGCGACGGCCAGCAGCGGGAAGCCACCCAGCAGGTGCAGCGCCAAGGCCAAAGGCAGTGCGGCCAGCGAGCCCCAGGTGCCAGGGGCAGGGCGCAGATATCCGACCCCGCCGACGGTTCCGATCAGGCGCGCCAAGGTCATGGTTTCACCAGACAGGCGGTTGCGATAGCAGCGATGCCTTCCTTGCGGCCGGTAAAGCCCAGCCGCTCGGACGTGGTGGCTTTGATCGACACGCGGTCGGCCTCCAGCCCCATGATTTCGCTCATTTTCTGCCGCATCGCCGCGGCGTGCGGGCCGATCTTGGGGTATTCGCAGACCAGCGTGCAGTCGATGTTCGAGATGCGAAAGCCCATGCGCGTGGCCAGATCCACCGCATGGCGCAGAAAGATCTCGCTGGCGGCACCCTTCCATTGCGGGTCGGATGGGGGGAAGTGCTGGCCGATATCGCCCTGCGCCAGTGCGCCATAGATCGCGTCGGTGACGGCGTGCATGCCAACATCCGCGTCGGAATGGCCCTGCAGCCCCCGATCATGCGGGACCTCGACGCCGCACAGGATAACGTGATCGCCCGGCCCGAACCGGTGCACGTCATATCCGTTGCCCAGCCTTACATCCATGTCTGACCTCAATATCCGTTCAGCCCGGGCAAAATCCTCGGGCCGTGTGATTTTCAGATTGTCCGCGTCGCCCGGCACGATGGCCACGTTGATCCCGGCGGCCCGGGCAACCTCGACATCATCAGCGGCCCCGCCGGAGTGCGCCGCATGCGCGGTCACGATGGCGTCATAGCGGAACCCCTGCGGCGTCTGCGCAGCAAACAGGCCCGCGCGATCTCGGGTACCCGTCACTTGGTCGTCGGCCCCGGTCCACAGCGCATCGGTCACCGGCAGCCCAGGTGCCGCGGCGGCGTGGGTGTCGAGGGCCGCCAGCACGTCACCAATGACCCGCGCGCTGACACAGGGCCGGGCCACGTCATGGATGAGAACCTTGCTGACGCTGCGATCAGCCAGTGCTTGCAAGCCGTTGCGCACGGATTCGGCCCGGTCGGCGCCGCCGGGCGCAAGGATCAGGCCGCTGTCGGCGAATTCCGTCCAGGCCGCGGGGTCGTCGGGAGACAGGACCAGCACGACCAGTGACACCTGCGCCTTGATCCGTTCGATCGTCCAGTCGGCCACACGCCGCCCGGCCAAAGGGCGCCATTGCTTGGGCAGGCCTCCTCCGGCGCGCAGGCCGCGCCCGGCGGCGACGATGATGGCGGCGGTTGTCATGTTTGTGTTTCCGAACTTCGCTTAGCTCCCGTGTTTAGGCGGCGGTGAAAGCAGAGGCAATCACTCGCGGTAATCTGGTTAATAATTGGGCACATGATGATTTTGCGGGCTTGCGGGCCGTGGTTTTGTTGTTCATACGGGCCGGATTCGATATGAAAACCGCAAATGCTTAAGGATTAGGCACGTTGACGCTGCGCATTGCCGAGAAAATTGTGACCCCGCCGGTTCTGCTGGCGCCGATGGCCGGAATCACCGACCGGCCCTTTCGCGACCTCGTCATGCGGTTCGGCGCCGGGATGGTGGTCAGCGAGATGGTCGCCAGCCAGGAGATGGTGCAGGCCAAGCCGGGCGTGCGCGAACGGGCCGAGCTGTCGGCTGATGTGGAAAACACTGCCGTACAGCTGGCCGGGCGCGACGCCTATTGGATGGCCGAGGCCGCGCGGCAGGTCGCCGATCGGGGCGCGCGGGTGATCGACATCAACATGGGCTGCCCGGCCAAGAAGGTGACGAACGGCTATTCCGGCTCGGCCCTGCTGAAGACGCCCGACCACGCCCTGACCCTTATCGAGGCGGTCGTGGGCGCGGTGGACGTTCCGGTGACTCTCAAGACCCGGCTGGGGTGGGACGACACGCTGCTGAACGCGCCGGACGTGGCGCGGCGGGCGCAGGAGGCCGGCGTTCAGATGGTGACGATCCACGGGCGCACGCGCTGTCAGTTCTACAAGGGCGAGGCGGATTGGGCCGCGATCCGCGCGGTCAAAGAGTCTGTCAGCATTCCGGTTGTGGCCAATGGCGACATCACCAGCCCCAGACGTGCGCAGACAGCGCTGGAGCGGTCGGGTGCGGATGGCGTCATGGTGGGCCGTGGAGCGCAGGGCAAACCGTGGCTGCTTGCGCAGATCGCGCACGAGCTGTGGGGGACACCGGCGCCAGAGGTTCCCGAAGGTGACGATCTGGCCGACATGGTGCGGGCGCATTACGAGGCGATGCTGGGGTTCTATGGCGCCGATCTGGGGCTGCGCGTCGCGCGCAAGCATCTGGGCTGGTACATGGACGAGGCCAGAACGCCGGCGTCGCTGCGCCGCGCGGTTCTGACCTCGCGCGATCCGGCCGAGGTTCTGCGGCTGATCGGCGACGCGTTGACGGAAAATGCCGAGGTGGCAGCATGATTTCGGATCAGGTCATCTGGGCTTCTCTGCCGGTTCCGGCCTTCATTATCGACCCCGAGGATCGCATCGCCGATATCAATTCCTCGGGTGAGGGGTTCCTGAACGCCTCACGCAAATCGGTGGTCGGGCATCCGGTCTGGGACCAGATCGCCGTGGACGCGCCGTTGGAAGAGGCTTTCACGCGCGCCCGCCAGCAGGGCACGCCGCTGTTCGTGAATGATGTGGACGTGGGTTCGGGCAATCGCGCGCCGCTGCAATGCGCGTTGCAGATCGCGCCGTTGCTGGGGCATCCGGGGTCCATGATCATGATCGTCTCGCCGCGCGAACTGGCCAGCCGCATGACCCGCGGCAACACGGTCAAATCGGCGGCACAGTCGGCGATCGGCATGGCCGAGATGCTGGCCCACGAAATCAAGAACCCGCTGGCCGGGATCACCGGTGCTGCGCAGTTGTTGAGCATGAATATCGGCTCACAAGACCTTGAACTTACAGATCTTATCGTGGCTGAAAGCCGCCGGATCGTAAAGCTCCTCGAACAGGTCGAGCAGTTCGGAAACCTCTCGCGCCCCGACTTCAAGCCGGTCAACATCCACGATGTTCTGGACCGCGCGCGCCGCTCGGCGCTGCTGGGCTTTGGAGCCGACATGACCATCATCGAGGATTACGACCCCTCCTTGCCACTGGCTTATGGTGACCCGGATCAGTTGCTGCAGGTGGTTCTGAACCTGCTCAAGAACGCGTCCGAGGCGGCCGGTCCCGAGGGCGGGACGATCCGCCTGCACACTTATTTCGAACATTCCTTCCGTCTGCGGCGCAGTGATGGGTCGGGCCACTCGCTGCCGCTGCAGATCGAGATCATCGATGATGGCCCGGGCCTGCCCGAGGACATCCGCAGCGACATTTTCGACCCGTTCGTATCCGGCAAGGAAAACGGGACCGGGCTGGGTTTGGCGCTGGTCAGCAAGATCGTGTCCGACCACGACGGTTGGATCACGGCCGAGTCGGTGCCGGGGCGGACGGTCTTCCGGCTGTCGCTGCGCCGCGCGCCGCGCGAGGCAGGGCAGGACAAAGAATAATCAAGGAGAACACCAGATGGATGGCACGGTACTGGTTGCAGATGATGACAGAACGATCCGGACGGTTCTGACCCAGGCCCTGACGCGGGCGGGCTGCAAGGTGCATGCGACCTCGTCCCTGACAACGCTGATGCGTTGGGTCGGCGAGGGCAAGGGCGACGTGGTGATCTCGGATGTGGTCATGCCTGATGGCAACGGGCTGGAAATGCTGCCCAAGATCGCGCAGGACCGGCCGGGCCTGCCGGTGATCGTGATCTCGGCTCAGAACACGATCATGACGGCGATCCAGGCGGCCGAGGCGGATGCCTATGACTATCTGCCCAAGCCGTTCGACCTGCCGGACCTGATGAAGCGCACCGCCCGCGCGCTCGAGCGGAAGCAGCGCGCACGGTCCGAGCCGGATACGCCGAGCGAAGAGCGCCCCGACGATTTGCCGCTGGTCGGTCGTACCCCGGCGATGCAGGCGCTGTACCGTCTGGTCGCGCGGGTGATGAATACGGATCTGTCGGTGCTGATCTCGGGCGAGAGCGGCACCGGCAAATCGTTGATCGCGCGGGCTATTCACGATTTCTCGGACCGGCGCACGCTGCCCTTTGTAACGGCTGCCGCCGCGGATCTGAGCGACCTTGAAGGCCCCGCGCGCGTCATGGCGCGGGTACGCGGCGGGACCCTTCTGTTCGACGAGATCGGCGATCTGGACGACGAGATCCAAGCCCGTATCGTGCGGATGATGGATACGCCCGGCGATCACGTTCCGCGTTTCATGGCCACCAGCCAGACCGACCTGACTGAGGCGATGGAACGCGGCCAGATCCGGCAGGACTTGTATTACCGCCTGTGCGGGGCCACGATCCAAGTGCCCGCCCTGCGCGAGCGCGTCGACGACATCCCGCTGCTGGCCGAGCATTTTCTGGCTCGGGACGAGCGAGACACTGGTGTGAAACGCTGGCTTGGGCCCGAGGCGGTTGAACTGGTGCGCCGCTATTCCTGGCCGGGCAACGTGCGACAGCTGGAAAACGCCATCCGACGGCTGAGCCTGACCAGCCGGTCTGACGAGATCACCAAGGCCGAGGTCGAGGCGGTTCTAGGCAGCCAGCCCGAGGCCGAGCCTCTGTTGGGCGGGGGAGAGCGCGAAAAGCTGTCGTCGTCGGTCGCGCGCCATCTGCGGCGGTATTTCGACCTGCACGGGAACATGCTTCCGCCGCCGGGCCTGTACCAGCGCATCCTGCGCGAGGTCGAGGCGCCGCTGATCGAAATCGCGCTGGAGGCAACGGGCGGAAACCAGGCGAAATGCGCCGATCTTTTGGGGATCAACCGGAATACGCTGCGCAAAAAAATCACCGATCTCGATATTCAGGTGACACGTCGCCGTAAACTGATGTAATATCGCCACACAAACCGTGGCATCCGGGCATGCGCCCGGCAAGGACCACGACATATGGCGGTAAGTCGCGCAAGCGGCACATCAGGATGAGGGCAGATGGTGGCAACCCGGGCACAGAACCGGCCGATGATTGTCCTAGATCGGTGGCGGAAGTCCCGAAAGTTGCGCAATTTCGGCACGTTGGGCTTGGTGGTTCTGGGGCCGGCCCTGGCCTTGGCGACCTATCTGGTGATCGGGCCGTTCGATCTGGGCGCGACCGCTCCGTCGCTGCGGCTGATCCTTCTGGCAGATCTGGTGTACGTTCTTGTCGTGGCGGCCCTGGTGCTCAGCCAGTTGGGCCGCTTGGTCGCCGCTCGGCGTGCGAAATCGGCGGGGTCCCGCCTGCACCTGCGGCTGATCGGCGCCTTCACGCTGCTTGCGCTCGTGCCTACGGTGATCGTGGCGATCTTTGCCGGCTTGACGGTGAATATCGGGCTCGAGGGCTGGTTCTCGGACCGGGTGCGGCAGGTGGTGGGCTCGTCGCTGGCGGCGGCCGAAGCCTATGAGCAGGAGCACCGACAGGGCCTGACGCAGGATGCGCTTGTGCTGGCCCGGTTTCTGGACAATGCGCGGTCGCTGGATTTCTTCATCTCGGATGGCGAACTGCGCGAGGTATTGGCGCAGGGGCAGGCCCAGATCCAACGCGGCCTACGCGAAGCTTATGTCATCGACGGCAGCGGCGAGATCCGGGCTCGGGGCGACCGGTCCTATCTGTTCAATTATGAACGACCGACTCCGCAGCAGTTCGACCAGGCGCGCGCGCAGGGCCATCTGGTCATCGCCGACTGGCCCAACAACGAGTTCCGCGCGCTGGTCCCGTTGGAGGCCTTCCCCGACCGGTACCTGTATGTTAGCCGCGCGGTGGACGGACGGTTGTTGACGCTGCTGGACGACACCAAGGAAACCGCCCAGTTCTACCAACAGCTCGAACGCGAGCGGGGCCGGGTTCTGTTCGAGTTTGGCTTGCTGTATCTGGGCTTTGCGTTGATCCTGATCCTGGCGGCGGTGTCGCTGGGCATGTGGTTTGCCGAACGTCTGTCGCGGCCTGTCGGGCGGCTGACCACCGCCGCGCAACGGGTCGGGGCCGGTGATCTGGACGTGCAGGTCATCGAAGAGTCCAGCGATGACGAGATTTCCATGCTGGGCCGCTATTTCAACCAGATGACCAGGCAGTTGAAGGCGCAGCGCGACACGTTGCTGGAAAACACCCGCCAGATCGAAAGCAGACGGCGGTTGTTCGATTCGGTACTCAGCTCGGTCACGTCGGGTGTCGTCGGGGTCGATTCTGACGGGCGGGTTACATTCGTGAACCGGTCGGCCGAACGGCTGCTGGACTGGTCCGGCAGCGACCAGCATCCGCAGATCGGCATTGCCGTGCCTGAATTTCTGCCATTGTTTGAGAAATTGAAGGAAGGCGCGCAGGAGGCCGTTCAGGGCGAGGTCAAGGTGATCCGCAAGGGGCGGTTGGAGAACCTGTTGGTGCGCATGGCCACGCGTCGGGGCGAGGATGGCCGCCTTGAAGGGTATGTGGTTGCGTTCGACGACGTGACTGACCTGGTCAGCGCTCAGCGGATGGCGGCCTGGGGCGACGTGGCCCGTCGGATCGCGCATGAGATCAAGAACCCGCTGACCCCAATCCAGCTGAGTGCCGAGCGCATCAAACGCAAGTTTGCCCGCAAGCTGGAGCCCGAGGACAGCGCCACGCTGGAATCCATGACCGACGTGATCGTGCGCCAGACCAACGACCTGCGCCGGATCGTGGACGAGTTCTCGAAGTTCGCGCGGATGCCCGAACCGGACCGGCGCCAGGAGGATGTCGTCAACTTGGTCAGCGAGGCGGTCTTGCTGCAACAGGCCGGGCAGCCGGATGTCGAGATCACGGCCGATCTGCCGGATCAGCCGGTGCTGGCCGACGTCGATGCGACCATGCTTAGCCAGGCCTTGACGAACCTGATCAAGAATGCCGGCGAAGCGATTGAAACACTGAAAGAAAAAGGGGCCCCCGAGAACCTGATGCCGCAGATCCGAGTCGTGGTGCTAACGGTTGATGACGGGGTTCAGATCACCATCGCGGACAACGGGATCGGTCTGCCCGAGGATCGGGCCAAGCTTTTCGAACCCTATGTGACCACCCGCGACGAGGGGACGGGTCTGGGCCTGCCCATCGTCAAAAAGATCATTGAAGAACACGGCGGTTCGCTGACCCTCGAGGATGCCCCCGTGTTCGCCGGACAGGACCATTTTGGCGCGATGGCCGTGATCCGCTTGCCGTTGACCGACGCGGTCCCAGGCGCAGCGCCGCAGAAACAGGCAATAATAACCAACTCACTGAAAGCAGGCCAAAGATGAGCGACATTCTGATCGTAGATGACGAACGCGATATTCGCGAACTTGTGTCCGACATTCTGGAGGACGAAGGATACACCACCCGGCTGGCCGCAAACTCGGACGAATGCATGAACGCAATCAACGCCGAGCCGCCGGGTTTGTTGATCCTGGATATCTGGCTCAAGGACAGCCGGATGGACGGCATCGACATCCTGAAGGCGGTCAGGCGCGACAATCCCGACATTCCGGTGGTTATCATCTCGGGGCACGGCAACATCGAAATCGCCGTCGCCGCGATCAAGCAGGGCGCTTATGACTTCATCGAAAAGCCCTTCAACATCGACCAGTTGATGGTGGTTATCCGCCGTGCCATGGAGACCTCGCGCCTGCGCCGCGAGAACGCCTCGCTCAAGCGCAATGAGGTCAGCAGTTCCGAGATGATCGGCAGTTCGGCCGCGTTCCGCGCTATGGTGGCCCAGTTGGACAAGGTGACCAAGTCGAACGGTCGGGTGATGCTGCGCGGCCCGGCCGGGTCGGGCAAGGAGATCGCCGCGCGCTACATCCACGCTCATTCCAATCGCGCCAACGCCCCCTTCGTGACCGTGAATTGTGCCGGGATCGAACCCGAGCGCGTGGAAGAGGTTCTGTTCGGCCGCGAGTCGCCGGAACGCGGCATCGAATCCGGTCTTCTCGAACAGGCGCATGGCGGTGTGATCTATTTCGACGAAGTCGCCGACATGCCTTTGGGCACGCAGTCCAAGATTCTGCGGGTGCTGGTGGATCAGCAGTTCCAGCGCGTCGGCGGCAGCGACAAGGTGCGGGTCGATCTTCGGGTGATCTCGTCGACCAACCGCGACCTCGAGGCCGAGATCGCGGCCGAGCGGTTCCGCGAAGAGCTGTACCACCGTCTGAACGTGGTTCCGATCGCGGTGCCGTCGCTGGAAGATCGGCGGGAGGATATCCCGGTTCTGGCCCGTCATTTCATCCAGATCTGCAACGAGACCCAGGGCCTGCCCGTTCGCGAGTTGTCGGACGAGGCGGTGGCGCTGCTGCAGACCATGAGCTGGCCCGGAAACGTGCGACAGCTGAAAAACCTGGTCGAGCGAGTGTTGATCCTGGGTGATGGCAGCGGTCCCATCGAGGCGCGCGAACTGCCCAGCGACGAAGACAAGAGCGAAGAGCCGGGCCGCGTGGTGCTGTCGGGCGCGCTGGCAACCTTGCCCCTGCGCGAGGCGCGCGAGGCGTTCGAACGTGAATACCTGCTGACCCAGATCAACCGGTTCGGCGGCAATATCAGCCGCACGGCCAGCTTTGTGGGGATGGAGCGCAGCGCGCTGCACCGCAAGCTGAAGTCGCTGGGTGTGGTCACCTCAAGCAAATCCGGCGCCCGGGTGGCACGGGTGGATGAACCCGAACCGGCCGAGTGACGGGCGGCTTGCCTGCGGGGGTGAATGCCCCTGCGGCGCATGCGCGAACCGGTGTCGTCCCTGTCAGGGCGTGATGATCTGGAAGGATCCGTCGTCGAATTTGACATAGCAGGCGCTGCCGGTCAGCGGTGGCAGGGTGGTAGTCCGCTGGGGTGCAACTCCGCGTTTCTGGCTCTGCTTGCAGGGCGGCAGGCTGACCGGCCGGTATCCGTTGCGCGCCATGCATTGCGCCTCGACCGTGTCGCGTAGGCCCTTGTTTGCATCCACGGTGTAGACCCGCCCCGGCTCCCACCAGCCGGCCGAGCGATAGCAACGTCCGCGGCCATCGCAATAGGTCTGGCCCGGCCAGTAGACCGGCGGAGATTGACGCACCTGGTTGGCCACGGGCACCTTGTTCAGCGCCGCGACCTGGCATTCGGTGGTATCGGCCTGCATACGCGTCACGCTCGCGCCTTCGCGATAATACATCGACAGGGGACCGCAGGCGGCCACGGCAAGCAGGATCAGACAGCTGAGCAAGACGGTCTTCATGCCTCGATCTTGCATCACGGATAAGGTCATGACAATTCAATTGACCGTATTCGGGGCATCTGTCATTCAAAACGCTCAGGCAGAAGGGCCAAGGGAATGAAGGTCATCATTTGCGGCGCCGGCCAGGTCGGCTGGCAGATTGCGCGGCACCTGTCGGGCGAATTAAACGACGTAACCGTCGTGGACAACAATCCGGATTTGGTGCGCCGGGCGATCGAGACGCTGGACGTGCAGGGTGTCTCGGGCTTCGCCAGCTATCCCGACATACTCGAGCAGGCCGGGGCGCGGGACGCCGACATGATCATCGCCGCCACCCATTCGGACGAGGTGAACATGGTCACCTGCCAGATGGCGCATTCGGTGTTCTCGATCCAGCGCAAGATTGCTCGGCTGCGTGCGAAATCCTATCTCGAAGCGATTCACCGCGATCTGTACCGGCGCGACCATCTGCCCATCGACGTGGTGATCAGCCCCGAGCGCGAAGTGGCCGCCGCGGCCATGCGGCGCCTGTCGGCGCCGGCAGCCTTCGACACCGAGCTGTTCATGGACGGCATGGCGCAACTGCTGGGCATCCGGCTGGATGAAGACTGCCCCATCGTGAACACCCCTTTGCGTCAGTTGACCGATCTGTTCTCGACTCTCAGCGCGATTGTGGTGGGGGTGCGGCGCGACGGCACGCTGTTTGCGCCGGAATCTGAAGATCAGCTGTTCGTGGGCGACGAATGCTACGTCTTTACCCACGTCAAGGACGTCGACCGCACGATGGAGGTCTTCGGCAAAACGCAGAAAAAGCAGGACCGCGTGGTCATCGTCGGTGGCGGCAATGTCGGGCTCGAGGTTGCGCGCACGCTGGAAGAGCGCGAGGGTCGGATCCGGGCCAAGGTGATCGAGCGCGATCGGCGCTGCGCCGAGAAGGCCGCCGAGGCGTTGGAGCGCACGATCGTTCTGAATGGCGACGGTCTGGATGCCGCGTTGCTGCGCGAGGCCGGGATCGAGCGGGCCGACGCCATGCTGGCCGTCACCGATGACGACCGGACCAACATGTTGTCGGCGGTGCGAGCCAAGGCCGAGGGTTGTCCGCTGGCGATTGCGCTGATCAACGATCCCAGCATGGCGGCCTTGACCGGCCCGTTGGGGATCGACGCCTATATCAACCCGCGCGCAACCACGGTCAGTTCGATCCTGCGCCACATCCGGCATGGCCGCGTGCGGCAGGTCTATTCGATCGGCGACGCCGAGGCCGAGGTGATTGAGGCCGAGGTCCTGTCGACCTCGCCGCTTGCCGGGCAGAAACTGCGCGACATCGCTTTCCCCGAAGGTGTACTGGTCGGCGCTTTGCGCCGCGGCGACGAGGTGCTGCGGCCGTCCGGCGCTCTGCGGATCGAGGAAAAGGATGTGCTTGCGATTTTTGCCATGGCCAGTGACGTACCCGAGGTCGAACGCCTGTTGCAGGTGTCGATCGATTTCTTCTGATGGCTGTCGCGCGCACCGGACGGATCGGCGTTTTTCAACGCTTGCCCCTGTTCCTGCTGATCTGGGGTGTCGCGTCGCTGGCGATGTGGATTCCGGCGATCTATGCGTTGGCACTGAACGACCATCATACGTCTCAGTCCTTTTTCTATTCCGGCCTGATCGGGGTGTTTCTGGTGTCGATCATCGGATTGGCCCTGTCCAATCGGCGGCCGCGCAGGGGCACGTTGGGCCAACTGGCGGTGCTGTTGGCCACGCTGACCGTGCTGCCGGTCTTTCTGGCGGTGCCGATGCATGACGCGCTGGGGAACACGCGCTTTCTGAATGCCTATTTCGACATGGTCAGTGCCGTGACGACCACCGGAGCCGATCTTTTCAGTGATCCCGGCCGCCTGTCGGCCCCGGTGCATCTGTGGCGTGCGCTGGTCGGCTGGATGGGCGGGCTGCTGATGTGGGTCTCTGCGGCGGCCATCCTTGCACCTCTGTCTCTGGGCGGGTTCGAGATCACCGCACGCGGTGAACCGGGGCGGCCGGTCTCGGGCGTGGCGCAGAGCGAACTGGCCGATCCCCGCGGCCGGCTGTTTCGCGTGGCTCGGACCCTGACACCCGTTTATGCGGGGCTGACGGCCGTGATTTGGATCCTGCTGCTGATCGCGGACGAACAGGGTCTGACGGCGATTTGCCATGCGATGTCAATCATGGCGACGTCGGGGATTTCACCCGTTGGTGGCCTGGAAGGATCAACCGCGGGGATCACGGGCGAGGCCATCCTGTTCCTGTTTCTGTTTTTCGCTCTGTCGCGGTTGACCTTTTCGACCGATACGGCGGTTTCCGGTCATAGCCGTCTCGACAAGGACCCCGAGTTCCGCATTGGCCTGCTGATCGTGGTTGCGGTCGCGGCCTTGCTGGTGTTCCGGGCCTTGGCCGGCATGGCCGAGATAGGAGGCCAGGCCACCGGGTTGCAGGTTTTGAACGTGATCTGGGGCATGCTGTTCACGGTGCTGTCCTTCCTGACGACCGCCGGGTTCGAAAGTTCCTATTGGAACGATGCACAGCAGTTGTCGGGCCTGGGGACGCCGGGGCTGGTTTTGATGGGGCTGGCGCTGATCGGTGGCGGTGTGGCCACGACTGCGGGCGGGGTCAAGCTGTTGCGGGTCTATGCGCTGTATCTGAACGGCGCGCGCGAGTTGGACCGCCTGATCCATCCGTCTTCGGTCAGCGGCGCGGGGGCGGGCAATCGCCGCATCCAAAGCCAGGGCGCTTACATCGCGTGGATCTTCCTGATGATCTTTGCCTTGGCGCTGGCGGTCTTCGACGTTCTGCTGGCCGCCGAAGGGGTGGGCTTCGAGCAGGCCATGGTTCTGAGCGTCGCCGCGCTGAGCACGACGGGCCCGCTGATCGAACTGGCAACGGACGTGCCGTTGCGGCTGATCGATCTGTCGGCGGGGGCCAAACTGTCACTGTGTGCCGCGATGGTGATCGGGCGGCTGGAAACGCTGGCGATCATCGCGCTGATCACGCCCAGCCTGTGGCGCGATTGAAGCGCTTCGGGTTACTGCCTGATTTTTCATCTGGAATATCTGTTCGTGTCACTCCATACTCGCGCGGAGGGAGCGCGTTGGTCCGCAGCGCGTAAGCAAGAACAACGGCGAGATAACAAAATATGGCTTCGGACAGACAGAATCTTCAGGATGCCTTCCTGAACAATGTACGGAAAGCAAAGGTTCCCGTTACGATTTTCCTGATCAACGGCGTGAAATTGCAGGGTGTCATCACCTGGTTCGACAATTTCTGCGTGCTGCTGCGCCGCGACGGACAGTCGCAGCTTGTCTACAAGCACGCGATCTCGACCATCATGCCCTCACAGCCGATCAACCTGTATGAGGGCGAAGACGCCTCTTGATGGAACATGACCGGAGGCGCACCCGGGCTTGGGTGCTGCATCCCGATATCAAGTCAGATGACCAGCGCCGCGATCCCGGTCCGGCGCTGGAAGAGGCGGTGGCACTGGCTGCCGCTTTGCCCGATCTGGATGTGATCGGGTCCGAGATCGTTCGCCTGCCGCGGGCGCAGCCCGGCCTGCTGTTCGGCAGCGGCAAGATCGAGGAACTGGGCGCGCGTTTTGCTGAAAACGAAATCGAGCTGGTCCTGATCGACGGGCCGGTCACGCCGGTTCAGCAGCGCAATCTGGAGAAGGCTTGGAAGGTCAAGATTCTCGAC